>JAHJOQ010000042.1 GCA_018820315.1 Candidatus Zixiibacteriota bacterium
AGATCTGGTGAGTTGGAGGGCATGGCGTGAAGCTCGTCCTGTTCGTGGAAGGACTGACCGAGAGCAAGGCCGTCCCGCCTTTTCTCCGCCGCTGGCTCGATCTGGACAGTGAAACGTTCTCCCTCAGTCTGACGCCACCCAGTGGTTGACTACTTTTTCTGCTGCTTGGCGAGTCGCAACGCAAGCGCTACCCATTCATCAATGAGTTTCTTGAACCGAGCGTAGGTTCTGATTTGCCGTTTAACTTCGGCAACCATCTCCTTTCTGACAAACTCGGTCGTGCTCTTACCCTTGCGCGTGTAGCTGAGCTGGTAATAGGGACCGTGCCTCTTCGGATCCTCGGGGTCTTTGCATCGACAGTTTGGTTTGCCGCAGACGTTGTATTGTTTGTTTAGAGCCCCAGGTCGCATATCTCCCAGCGCCAGAAGCTCCTCCTTGATTCGCTGAATTCGTTGTTGCATTTGTGCGAGTCTTGTGGTCATAGTCCGATAGCTTAGCACGGCTATCGGATGTGTCAAGGAGGTAATCATGACTCTCTGGCTCGAGTTTGTTCGTTGTGTTCAATGTCTCAGAGGTTCTTGTCGGCGAAGTGCAACCTTCATGTGGTTGACTGTCGTCTTGGTGGCATGGGTGGTCAGGCCTGACCTGCTTGGCGTCACAAGCTTCGTCCGGGCATCTTTCCTTCAGCCTGCCTGCTACCACCTCCTGTTACACTTCTTCCACTCCAATGCACTTGTGCTCCCTCGGCTCCTTCAGGCATGGGTAAAGCTGGCGATGACCTTGTTCTCCCCGCTGACTGAAGGGGGGTACATCATCTTCGTGGCCGACGGCCTCAAGGTCGCAAAGGAAGGCAAGAAGATGCCGGCCGTCAAGTGCCTCCATCAGGAATCAACAAACAACTCCAAGGCCGAGTACATCATGGGACACTCGTTCCAGGTCGTCTCCTTGCTGGTTACCGCAGCGACAGGACAGGTCTTCGCTGTGCCCCTGCTCTCACGAATCTGTGAGGGTCTGATCTGGGGACGTTCAGCCAAGCGCAACTCCCTGCTCGACAAGCTCGCCATCATGTTCCTCCAGGTCACCACGATCGTGGCTGTTCCGGCCCTTCTCGTCGCCGATGCCTACTACGCAAGCCGAAAGGTCATCGAGCCACTACTCCAACAGGGACATCAGCTCATCAGTCGAGTCAGAAAGAACGCGGTCGCTTTTCATTTGCCCACCCAACCGAAAGAGAGACGACGGGGGCGCCCGAGAAAGTACGGCAATAAAGTCCGGCTCCGTGACCTGTTCAAGGGATGGAGGGCCTTCTCCGAAGCGCCCAGCCCCGTCTATGACGAGCAGGGCATTATGATCAAGTATCGGTGCGTCGACCTGCTATGGCGGCCGGTTGCTAGGCTTGTGCGATTCGTTCTGGTGAAGCACCCAACGCGAGGAAAGCTCATCCTGCTATGCACCGACCTCAACATGGACCCCCTCACTGTCATTAAGATCTACGGGCTGCGTTTCAAAATAGAAGTATCATTCAAGCAGGCTCTTCATACGCTTGGCGCCTACGCTTATCATTTCTGGATGCGCAACATGACTCGAATTCGCTGGGGCGCTGGAGATCAAGACTTGGCCGACAGCTCCAAGCGACACATACAGGCTGTCGACAGAAAGGTCGCTGCCTACCATCGATACGTCCAGATAGCGTGTATTGTCCAAGGCCTTCTTCAACACCTCGCAATAAACTTCCGGAGCACCGTATGGGCCAAGTTCAGAAGCTGGTTGCGGACCATGAAACCCGACCTCGTTCCATCTGAGATGGTTGTCGCGCAGGCGCTCAAAGCAGACCTCCCTGAATTTCTCCTGGACAACTCCAGCAACCCTGAACTGAAGAAATTCATCCTCGATCATGCAGACTGCGAGAGATTGCCAGCATTCAAGATGGCCTCGTAGGCGAACGTTTCACTCTCCAGTGAACTGCCTGGGGAGAGGTCCTGACAGAGCGCCAGGAACATTGGGAACGCCGTGTCCGATGGCTTCTTGCGCCACTCCCTCAGTGCCTCAATGCTCCTATTGAAATCCATCAGCTACGCCCTCCCGTGTTGAGGATCAACGCACCTATCGTACAACCCAGAGATTCCACCGCCCAGCTGGAGGTGGTTGTGCCAGCGCGTCATCGTGGTCGAATGGATCTGGCTTGCCGTCCAAGTATGGGCGGGCAAGATACCAGCGAAACGCACGGGTGGCATGCTCCTCAACCCCCTCCAGCGGTGCCGTTGGGGCACTCAGCAGTTCGACGGCGAGATGCGCCTCAAGCAGAGCGTCGATCGTGACCGACAGTATGTCTTCCGCAAACGAGGTCGGTGATGTTGGGATCCG
>JAHJOQ010000043.1 GCA_018820315.1 Candidatus Zixiibacteriota bacterium
CATTGAAGGTGTTAAGTTCGTTGATGGAGAAATAAAGGAAGCTGCATAACTGGAGAACTTGAGGATACTATCAAAACAATCATCCACAACTCTTGACAATATCTCGCGGTCGAGCAGCTACGGGCCGATAATCAGCATTGTAATGCAGCGATTACCGGCGAATGTTCCGACAATATAATCGAACGGATTGACTGCAAGATATATGTGTTATTAGAGCTTATGACTTCAGTTCTTGACAAAAATGGTCTATGAACATATCTATCGGGTCGCATGGGGAGAGCATGATCCTCCTATCTGCCCAGGTATTGATTTCATGGATGAATCGTACTGCGGACCAATACTATGAGAGAGCTAATCAAGAAACTTCTGTCTGAATTCGGATACTACAGACTCTATCGCCGAATGAGCTCGGCTGGATCCCCAGGGCATCTGATCCTGATGTATCACGATATTTCGAGCAATGCGGAGTTTGGCTCTGTCGGTACGGCAATCCGAAACAGACCTATCTCATCGCAATTCGAAGCCCACCTTAAGGTTGTGAAGCGGACAGCTCGCGTTTTGTCGGTCGAAGATGTAATCGATGAAATCAGAAACCAGCCGGGTCTGCGCGAGGACACGATTTCGATCACTTTCGACGATGGTTACTCATCTGTGTACGATTTCGCATATCCACTATTGCGGAAACACTCGGTTCCCGCGACTGTATACCTGACCACAGACTGGATTAACCGCAAGATGGAGTTGTGGTGGGAGGAACTGGCAGAGATCTTTGCAGACTGTGATCTTGACAGAATCTCGTTGCAGGAATTAGGCGACTTGGTCGGCATAGACGCGCAGACTCCATCTTGGGAAGATTCGGACCCGATACGGAAGAAAGTCCATATTCACGACCTGGTGGCAGCGAAGTTCAGAGAGCTCGATGATAAGACGGTTGTGTCCGGAGTGCGCGACTTGGGAAATTTGTTCGGATATGATCTGGATTCGCGGCGGCTTCCGCAGCCTCTGAGCTGGGATCAGATTAGAGAGATGGCAACTAACGGGATACTATTCGGATCACACACGTGTTCTCATGTTAATCTGAGGCACACACCGGTCGAGAAGATCGAAGACGAGATCGTTGATTCGAAGAAAGAAATTGAGCAGAAACTCAATACGGCAGTTAGAGGCTTCGCATACCCGTATGGACAGGATGTCGAGGCTTACAGGAAAGTTCGGCCATTACTTGTACTACACGGGTTCACATATGCGTGCACTGCATCACCCGGAATCAATCGACTCCAGTCTGATCCATATGCGCTTGTGAGAGAGACACTTCCAGCGACGGAATCTGCGGCATTGTTACATCGCGAACTCTGTCTCGATTTCGTGGAGGACAAATAGGTATAGGCACATTCAACATGTTTGACGAACTCAAGAATCTCTCAAAGCACTCGCTGGTATACATGCTTGGTTCAATCGCCAGTAGGATGGTTGGCTTCCTGATGATACCGGTCTACACACGGTATCTCACACCATCTGATTATGGCGTCCTCGAGCTTGTAAGCCTCACGATCGATGTCGTTGGTATGCTGGCAGCACTCGGTGTCAACAGTGCAATAACGAGATTCTACTACGAGTACAAAGATCGTGATCAGAGGGACGAAGTTATCACGACAGGCCTTCTCTCGACCATTGTTCTCGCTTCCGTCCCCACCGCTCTGCTGATTGTTAAAGCGGGTTGGCTTTCGACGCTCGTTTTTGATGACATTCAGTACGGTTACTTCTTCCAACTCCTGCTGCTGGCCAATTTCCTCGATCTGGTTCTGGTGATTCCGATGACGGTGCTAACAATACGAGAGAAATCGACAACTTACGTGATATTTTCACTGATTCGACTTGCTCTCAGTCTGTCGCTCAACATCTATTTCGTCGTCGTTCTTGAGATGGGTGTGGTAGGAATACTCTACAGCAGTCTCATTTCGTCCGCGGTGAGTTGCGTGCTTCTGTGCCTGACAGTATTTGTGCGAATGAGAATACGCTTTTCGCTCGATAAAGCCATCAAAATGATCAAGTTTGGTTCTCCTCTGGTGGCCGCAGCTCTCGGCACATTCGTTCTTAATTTCGCAGACAGGTATTTCCTCGAGCATTTCACCAGTTTGAGGGAGGTTGGTCTATACGGACTCGGATACAAATTCGCGATCGCGCTGTCGCAGTTGCTTCACGGCCCATTCAATCTTATGTGGAACGTTTTTATGTTCAAGATTGCGGACCGTCCAGATGCAAAGCAGATGTATGCCCGAGTGATGACCTACAACTCATTCGTGGTCATTTTCGTTGCTCTAGGTATGGCTGTTCTGATAAAGGACGTTCTGAAGATCATGGTCACGCCGGAGTTCCAGGATGCTCACAGGATTGTCCCTCTGATTCTGGCCGGTTTCTACTTCTACTATATGATGCCTATTCTCGATGTTGGAATCATGCTCACTAAGAAGACATATTTGCGCGCCATGAATGTCACCATCGCTGCGATCGTGAACCTTGGACTGAACTATATTCTCATTTCGAGATTTGATATGATGGGCGCCGCGTACGCTACATTTCTGTCGTACTCATTTTTGGCGATTTTGACGCTGTATGTATCGGGAAGAGTGCTCAGTGTCCCCTATGAGTATTTTCGCTTGGCAAAAATGTATGTTTCGGCGTTATTGATATTTGCACTCAGCAGGATGATTGACTCGGATTCTCTCGCTCTGACCATCGCGGCGAAGACCGCAGTGGTCCTTATGTTTCCACTTGTCCTGATTCCGCTGAAGTTCTATGACGAGAAGGAACGACGGAAAATTGCCGAGTTGTCCAGACAATTTGCAGGGAAGCTCCTCAGACGCAATGTTGACTAATCGACATATACATGAAATCGGTATCGGATTTGATGCAGACGTCATGGTTCCGATGATCGGCACTGACCCACATCAGGTGAGGTAACTGTTGGCGCCAGATGTTCGCAAATCGGCACCGGATCGACTTCGATCCGACTCTGAAGGGTATCAATCCGGCCTCAAGATCACCTGGAAACACCTCTCAATCGCAGGACTCGCCATCATATCTGTTGTATCCGCGCTCGCGATGCTCAGGATGCCGGATAAGTTTCAGCTTGCTCTCATATTTGCCGTTCCGGGACTATTCTTTCTGATTGTGGTGCTGCTCAATCCATTCATCGGAGTATATATCTATCTTCTGTTTGAGTATCTCAGGCCATATGATCTTGTACCGGCGTTACTTCCTCTGAAAATACCGATGCTCGTGATCGGAATAACGACTGTTTCCTGGCTGATACGTGTATCGAAGACCGGCGGGTTCGAGATGCACAAATTCACCTGGGTCTATCTCAGTTTCGTGGCACTGATAGGATTCACCATCGTCACGGCAGACAATTATTACATCGCTCTTCTTGGATTCAGAGAGATGTGCCTCTTTTTCATCATGTACCTCATAGCTCTGGACAATGTCAATTCCTTCAGCCGGTATAACAAATTGGTCTGGCTGATGCTTCTGATACACTTCTTTTTCGCTTCGAAAGGCGTCTACAACTATCTGCTGGCTCAGGATGTGACAGGCGGTCAGCGAACCAGCGGAGCGGTTGGAACCTCCTTCCTCGCAGATGAAAACGACTTTGCACTTGCATTAAATGTGATGATCCCGTTCGCATTTTTTGCGTTAACGTACGCCAGGAAATTCATAACCAAGTTGTTCTCCTTTGCCGTACTGATGACACTGATGTTTGGCGTGGTATCGAGTTTCTCGAGAGGCGGCTGGCTCGGTCTGGTCGCAGCCGTCGGCTATTGCCTGTTGCGCTCAAAGCGGAAAGTAGTGACCATAAGTTTCGCGGTAGTTCTTCTCATTGCATTGGTGATCGTCGCCCCCCCAGAATATTGGAGTGAAGTATCTACTATCTCAGATACTCATGAATCTACGGCCGCCTCGAGATTGAATTACTGGGAAGCGGCTGTGCGTATGTATCTCGACTATCCAATAATCGGTGTAGGAGCCGGCAACGGTGGGTCGCACCTTGTAGATTATGTTACCGGATTCAAAGATCCGGCAACGCAGTGGGGGAGAGCATTTCACGGAACTGTGCCTCAGGTGCTGGCAGAGCTCGGGACGGTCGGCATCTGTCTGTATCTGGCCATGCTAATCATGGCTTTCCGCCACCTGCTGAGAATCAGAAGGGACGCTATTCGATCGGAAGACGGCACTCGGACAATTCAATTCGTCGATTCAGTTTTGGGTGGGATCATTGCATACATTGTGACAGCTACCTTTCTGTCAACAGCGTATTACCCACAGCTTTGGACGCTCTTCATGTTTGCAATGGTGCTCTTGAAAATAGATGCGGCTGATCGTCAGCAGGCAGCCGCTCGAACTGAATTGGAAGCAAATATCGCCACTCAGGACAGTCAGACGACGGTATGATATTAGATCTACGAAACAGACGAGCGTTCTATCTCAGTGATTTGGCCGATGCCACTGGGGAGTTCAGCATCAATCGGGACGGCGAGGTATCAATTTTATGGTAAGAGTTGTCGCATACGCCCATGAGCTTGAAGATTCATGGGCTGAATATGTTCAGAATACGGAGTCCTCAAACATATCTCACCGGTTAGAGTGGAGGTATGTCATTTCCGAGAGTCTCGGCCACAGACCGAGATACCTGGTTGCCCTGGATGATTCAAAAGTTGTCGGAATTCTCCCCCTGTTTGTAGTGACTACCTGGTGGAGAGCTAAGTACATCGTGTCGGTACCGTGGCTCGATTACGGCGGAGTTGTAGCTGACAGCGATGATGTTGAGATTCTGCTTCTTGACGAAGCGCGTCGTATCACGGAGGAAGAGGGTGCTAAGTTCCTTGAGTTGCGCTCTGTCAGTGCCGGTAGCGTGAAGATGGAAGAGCGTCTCGATAAAGCATCATTCATTCTGAAGCTGACCGACAATTCGGAGGATCTCTGGAAGTCGTTCAATGCCAAGCTCAGGAATCAGATCAGAAAAGCACAGAAGTCACAATTGTATACCGAAATCGGTGGGGTCGAATTGCTTGATGGCTTCTACGATGTTTTTTCGAGGAATATGCGCGATCTGGGTACGCCGGTGTGGGGGAAGGATTTCTTCCGGAGAATTCTGAGTGCATTCCCTCAGTCAGCAGAGATAATCCAGGTTAAGAAAGATGAAGATGTTGTTGCGGGGGGTCTGATTCTGTCATTCAAGAAATCGCAATATGTGCCATCAGCATCATCGCTTCGTTCATTCATAAATCTCTGTCCCAATCACGCCCTGTACTGGTCGGTGATAGCGAGAGCATGTGAGAGCAGATTCGACTACTTCGATTTCGGCCGATCGAGTTGGGACTCAGGTACATTCAATTTCAAGAAGCAATGGGGCGCTGAGCCGACCCAGCTCGTCTGGCAATATCACCTAAACAAGGCGACGGAAGTTCCCCTGATCAGCCCTGATAATCGGAAATACCGCACAGTGATCGGTCTTTGGAAAAAACTGCCGCTTGGGCTGGCAAATTACCTTGGACCGAAGCTTATTAGGAGTTTCCCGTGATCGCCGCGATTGAATCGAAACTGACTGGCAACAGCTGAGATTACTATGTTCTATTTTCTGGCACCGGCAGGTATTCCGATATCACTGGAGGACATCTCAAAGGCAGTCCGACTCAAGAAGTCAGGCATGTCGTATTCGGCGATCTTTCTCGAACACATCGCCAAGATCGTTGATTCCGACTATGCCTTCGATTTCAACTCGGGCAGGACTGCGCTTGCCGTGATTCTGGACGCCCTGTCAGAGCTTGCCGACGATGGAAGGAATGAAATTGTAATTCCTGCGTACACTTGCTACTCGGTGGCGTCGGCTGTCATAAGATGCGGACTGAAGATCAGATTATGCGACGTCGACCCCACGACTCTTGACTACGATTACGAAAAGCTGTATGAGACTGATACATCCCATGTATTGGCTGTTGTTGCATGTAGTCTGTTTGGAGTCTCATGCGACTGGGAATCACTCGGTCAACTGCAAAGGGAGAATGGTTACTTTTTGATTGACGACGCCGCACAGTCGTTTGGCGTCGAAAGCGACAAATGTGCGCCTGGCACTCGCGGCGACGTTGGCTTCTACAGCTTCGGTCGCGGAAAGAATCTGACTACTTATTCCGGCGGTGCAGCCGTAACTGACAACGATGACATCGCTCGAAAGATCGAAGAGAAATCGGCCGGACTGAGTCACACCAGTCGTGTGTCCGATGGCATTGCGCTTGGCAAGATGCTGGCGTACGGCCTGCTGTTGCGACCGGAACTCTATTGGATTCCCAACTCGATCCCGTTTCTCGGTATCGGAGAGACTATCTTCGATCCCGACTTTCCGATGGCGCGCATGCGTGAGATGAACTGCCGCTTGGGCAGTGTTCTGCTGGATAGAATAGGCTTGTTGAATTCTATTCGTATCGGCATTGCTGACACGCTGTTGAACCGACTGCGTGATTGTCCCGATCTCGAATTCCCCGGCTATGAAGGTGGCGCGGTTATTCCATACCTGCGATTGCCGATCCTGATGGCTAATAAATCGGTTAGAGATACGGCAATAAGTCGATTGCGAGCAGCCGGAATTGGTGCGTCGCCCATGTATCCGTCGACTATTGCCGAAATTCCGGCAATTGATGCACATCTTGGTGAAAGAAGTGGCGAGTTGCCCGGCGCAAAGGAAATAGCGGACCGCCTGCTCACACTTCCAACTCATCCGTATGTAACTGGACAAGACATTGAGAGAATGATAAAATTGGTGACTTCAGTTGTAACCAAGGGCGGTGAATAGAATCTTGAAATCACTGATCAAGTACATATTCTGCTTTGTAGCATACTACTGCGGACTGGTGTTTCTCTCCCGGGTTTTCTTCAGGTCACGATCTGCGCTCATCCTGACTTATCATCGAGTTTTATCAAAAGACGAGAAGGCGCGTTGTATCTCGCAGCCCGGCATGGTCGTCAGTGCAGATTCGTTCAGGTGGCAGATGGAGTATCTGAATAGAACATGCAGTGTGGTTTCACTGAGCGAGTTGATAGACAGCGTCGGAGCCGGACACAATAACGATAGAATTTGTGCGGTCACATTCGATGACGGGTGGCAGGATGTATACGTCAACGCATATCCGATCCTGAGAGCGATGAATCTCAGTGCGACGGTCTTCCTGACAACAGGATTCATCGGCACGAAGAGGCTTTTCTGGCCTGAACGTCTCACCGCAGCTCTCTTGCCAGACAGCACAATCAGTGAACAGGCGCTTGAGCAGCTTTCGGAGATAGACAATCAGTGTGCAGAACTCGTGAGAGAGGTAGGCACTCATTCCGACCGAAAATCACGAACAGAACGGATAGACTTCTTGATAGAGAGGCTAAAACTCCTCAAGCTCGCTGATAGAGAGGCATTCGTGAAGACTATCGACCAGATAAGCGATGAACCTGGTCGATCCGAAGAATCTCGTCATCTGCTGAATTGGGACGAGGTGGCCGAAATGAAGGCTGGTGGTATTTCATTTGGATCGCACACGGTCAACCATGTCCTCCTCACGAAAGTGTCGCTCGATGAAGCTGAGCGAGAGATTCGAGAGTCAAAGACTGATTTGGAGAATAAACTTGGTGAACCAGTTGACCTTTTCGCTTATCCTAATGGCAACTGGAACGAAGCAGTGAGGGATATGGTGCGGGACATTGGATTCAGGGCAGCGGTTATCGCCGCGAATCGACGGAATAGTCGCGAGACCGATCCATATCTGTTCGGCAGACTGAATATCCACGAGGGAATGTCGCTCTCGCCCTGGAAGCGGTTCTCGCGTGCGCTGTTTGCCTGCGAAACAAGCGGCTTTCTGAGTCTCTTCAGTAAGTTGCCAAAACATTATTGACATTATGACTGCGAACAAGACAAACATCCTGCATCTAATTGAAACATCAGAGCCAGGTGGTGCTGAAACGGTGCTCGCAAACATCGCGAAGAATCTCGCTTCGGAGCTGTTCAATTCATTGGTCTGTGTGCTGGAGGATGGCTGGCTCACGGAGCACTTGAAGAAACTCGGCGTGCCATATATTGTCCTCGAAAACAGGTGGTCGTACGATCCGTTGTTTCTGATCAGGCTCGCACGGCTGATTAATCGCGAGAAAATAGACATAATCCACTCACACGAGTTCATGATGACTGTGTACGGCGCAGTTGCCGCGAGGTTGACCCGGACCCCGATGATCGGTACTATGCATGGTAAAGTGTACTACCCGGAGAAAGCTCGTCGAGTCAGAATGCTCAAATTCGCGTTTTCTCTTTCATCAAAGATGATCGCCGTTTCAGAGGATTTGAGAAAGTACCTTGCAGGACTGTTTGGGACAGAATCCGAGAAGCTGATCACATTGTATAACGGCATTGATCTTAAGAAGTACAGCTCTATCGAATCCAGACAGCAGTCGAGAGACAGTTTGTCTATTCCTGAAGGCGCGCCGGTTGCAGGAACTGTCGGTAGTCTATTCAAAGTGAAGGGCATCAATTTTCTGCTGGATGCTATACCGAATATCAGGAAGGATCATCCTGAATTTGTGCTTCTGATTGCGGGTGAAGGCGAGCAGGAGAGTACTTTGAAAGCGCAGGCCGAATCGCTCGTTCTCGGCGAATCGGTCAGATTTCTCGGATTCCGGGATGATGTTCCGAGGATTCTGAATGCATTGGATGTTTATGTTTGCTCGTCGCTATCAGAAGGACATTCGCTGTCGATTCTCGAAGCTATGGCGCTGTCTGTTCCGATTGTAGCCACGGAAGTGGGCGGTAATCCGGAGTTGATAGAGCATGACAAGAATGGCATGCTTGTCAAGGCGGAAGACCCATCAGCGCTCGCTGCGGGCATATCCTCTCTTCTGCGCGACCCCGCTCTCAGAGAGAGGTTTGGACAAGCGAGCCGATCAATAGTAGAGGAGAGATTCTCGCTCGATTCGATGATTAGCAAATATTCGAAACTGTATGAAGGGCTGCTGTCGTGACCCTGTCCATCGTGCTGCATACGCTGTTCTGGATTTCCGTTATCCTCACATTTTGGACATATATGGGATACTACCTCTTTCTTCGCATATACTCTGTTGTTGTATCGAAGAGTGTCGAACGGGATAATATCACGCCCGGAGTCAGCATCGTGATTACCGCGCACAATGAACAGAAGACAATCGGACCGAAAATAGAAAGCTGCCTGGCTCTCGATTATCCCGGGGAGAAGCTTGAGATCATAGTTGCATCAGATGGTTCCGACGATAGAACCAATGAAATCGTAAGCCAGTACAGGGATAGCGGTGTCGAGCTTATTGCTATACCGGAGCGAAACGGGAAGCACTACGCCCAGAAAAAGGGAATCGACGCGGCCTGTCATGAGATCATCGTGCTGACGGATGCGACGACATTTCTTGAGGCCGATTCGATCAGCAAGATCGTAAGGAGTTTTGCCGATCCCGGAATTGGATGCGTGTCCGGCAGGGACAGAATTGCAGAATCGGAGGAACCGTCCCAGGGAGAAGGTCTCTACGTGCGGTATGAGATGTCGCTTAGATCGCTCGAATCGAGAGTATCATCTCTGATCGGTGTAAGCGGATCGTTCTTCGCAGTGCGAAAAGAAATATGTGATACATGGTACTCCGACATGTCGAGCGATTTTTTCATTCCGATCGTGGCTTACATGCAGGGCTTCAGGACCGTACTCGACGACGAGGCAATAGGCTCATACACCCTTGTGAAGAACCCGGAGCAGGAATTCCAGCGGAAGGTTCGCACTATTGTCCACGGAGTTGAAGTGGCGTGTCGACTCCGAAGAATTCTGAATCCACTCGTATACGGATTCTATTCTTTTCAGATGCTCAGTCACAAGTGTATGAGATGGCTGGTTCCATATTGTCTGATAATCTGCCTGGCGACAAACAGCATGCTCGCGGGCACTTCTGTGTGCTTTGATATCTTACTGGCAGCACAATTCATATTCTATCTCTCAGCAGTTGCAGCATTTCTGATCAAGCCGCTCGAAAGGCATTCGCTATTCAGGATACCTTTCTTTTTTGGTATGGCGAACCTGTCGATTCTGATCGCATGGTGGAAGTATATCAGTGGCGAGCGATATGTTACCTGGGATCGGACCAATAGATGAAGGTATGCCACTTGATCTCCGGCGATTTGTGGGCTGGTGCTGAGGTGCAGACATATACATTGTTGTGCTCACTGGCTGCGTTGCCTAATCTGCATGTTACGGCCGTTGTGCTAAATGAAGCTCGGCTGGCGGAAAAACTGCGGGAAGCAGGCATCGAAGTGTCTGTCATTGATGAATCCAGGCATGGTTTCTTCGAAATCAAGAGCCGTCTACAGAAAGAGCTTTCGACAAGTCAGCCGGATATCCTGCACACACACCGCTACAAAGAGAATATCCTGGGTGGACTCGTGAAATCGAAATGCCGGATACGTCACCTCATTCAGACAGTGCATGGCATACAAGAAGGTTTCAGCGGTCTGAAGCGCTTCAAAATGAATATGTACACTTACATGAATGATCGATTCACTCGCAGCTGCTTCTCAAGAGTTGTCGCAGTCTCCAAAGATATCGAGAGGCATCTTGCAGCTAAGTATGGATCGGACAGGGTTGTCGTCATTCACAATTCAACAGACCGGAGCAACCGACCGTCAAAGACGCCACAGGAGATCAGGGCTGAACTTGGAATTCACGCTGAACATGCCATAATAGGCGCTGTCGGCCGACTGGTCCCGGTTAAAGCACTCGATATATTCCTCGATGCCGCCGCGCGAATCCTGGAAAAGAGGCCACAGACGACTTTCCTGATTGCGGGCGACGGTCCTCTCCGGACTGAACTAACTGACCGGGCGAGTCGTTTGGGCATTGAGAAGAATGTATTGCTAACTGGTTTTAGGGCAGATATACTGAACATTATAAGCATTTTCGATATTTTTGTTGTATCGTCTTATCATGAGGGCATTCCGGTGTCGGTCCTCGAGGCGATGTCGCTCGAAAAAGCGGTAGTATCCACCGAGGTTGGGGGCATGAGGGAGATCATTCAGGATAGTGTATCCGGTATCCTGGTTCCACCGGGGAGCTCCGATGCGATTGCAGAAGCGTGCCTTAGGATCCTAACGGATAGTGATCTGCGTGCCCGTATCGAGGCGGGCGCTACGGCACGGATAGGTGAGGAATTCTCAGCGGAGATTCAGCGTGATCGCATGCTGAAATTGTACCATGAGGTGATGAATCAAGAGTGAAGATATTGTTGATAGCACATTTGCTTCCGTACCCGCCGAGTGGTGGGTGCTCTCTGCGGAACTTCAACCTGATAAAAGAAGCATCCCAGCAGCATGAAATACACCTGTTGACGTTTTTCCAGAAAGTTCATTTTCAAAACCCGAAAGACTATTCAGAAGAGCTTCAACGCAGCATCCGGGAAATGAAGAAGTACTGCCGTCATGTGGAAGCATTCGAAATCCCGACCGATGGCAGGGCTCTTGCCTGGAACACTCTGCTGTTCTTTAACCTGTTTTCACAGACTCCCTATTCGTCGTGGAAATTCCATTCTCGCGAAATGATTAGTGCAATCAGAAGGCATGCGAGCGAGCATTCATTTGATCTGGTCGAAATCGGCACTGTTGCGCTTGCGAAATATCGCGAACTGTTGCCGGGAGTCCCGAGTTTGCTGGTTCATCACAATATTGAATCAGAGCTTCTGTTTAGGCGAAGCAAGAACGCTCCGAATCCGTTGAGTCGTGCATATCTGGCACATCAGGGCCGCAAGCTAAGACGATTCGAGCAGCAGGCGTGTGAGAATTTCGACTATCACACTACTGTTTCAGAGCATGACAAGAAGACTCTGGAAAGCATACACTGTGATATCAGAGTGCAGGTGGTACCGAACGGCGTCGACGCAGATTATTTCGTGCCGGGCAGCGAGTCCGTCACTGCGAATAGCCTAATCTTCGTCGGAGGGATGTCATGGTACCCGAATCTTGATGCCATGAATTACTTCACCAGCGATATATGGCATCTGATAAAGAGCAAAATCCCGGACTTGACGATGGCGATGATCGGGAGGAATCCACCCAGGAATATCACCGAATTCGCGAAGAAAGAGACCGGCTTCAAATGCCTCGGTTTTGTTGAAGATGTACGATCTCATATAAGTGAGGCTGCCGTGTATGTTGTGCCGCTACGCGTCGGTGGAGGAACTCGACTGAAAATCCTCGATGCGATGGCAATGGGCAAGGCCATTGTCAGTACCACAATAGGTTGCGAAGGCATTGATGTAACCCATGGCACCGACATAATCATAGCGGATACTGCAGAAGATATCGCCTCAAGGACGGTCGAGCTCCTCAGCAATAGGCAGATGAGGGAAGAGATCGGTCGGAACGCCAGGCAGAAGGCTCTCGATCTCTATTCCTGGAAAAAGGTCTATCCGAAACTGGATCACACTTATTCAGAGCTCTCCGAAATGAGGAGCCCCAAGTGAATCCATGGATTGTGAAAAACCTGATCTACTTTCCCATTCAGGCGGTGCGCGGAGAGCAGGTCAGAGAATACATGGACAGGATCAACGCTTTCCATGAGAAACCACTGTTCGAGCAGCTCGAAATTCAGTGGCGCAAACTCCGGAAGTTGTTGGAGTATGTCTCCGCGAACAATCACTATTACCGGGATATTTTCGCCAGTCATGAGATAGATGTCGGGAAGATTGAGTCTCCGGAGGACTTCCGGAAGATACCTTTTCTGACAAAAGACGCCATCAGGGCAGGATCGAAGAACATGGTCTCGAATTACTCCCGGCGGGTCTCGCGCAGGAAAACATCCGGATCTACGGGTGTTCCGCTGGCATTTGTTAAAGATAGAGATTCGACAGCGTACATGGATGCTCTCATGTATGAAGTCTACGGATGGCACGGGATCGGAATAGGGGACAGGCAGAGCAGACTGTGGGGCATTCCATTCGCGCTCAAAGGTCGCCTGCTGACACATGTCAAAGATATTCTTCTGAATAGGCGGCGGCTTTCGGCATTCTCCCTCTCGCGAGAATCATGTATTGACTATTTTCAGTGCCTCAAGCGTTTCAAACCTAAGTTTATGTATGGTCTGCCGAGCACGATGGGAGCATTTGCCGCAATACTTCAAAGCAGCGGGATTGACCCAAGCGAAGCTCAACTGGAAGTTATCATCTCTACCGGCGAGATTCTGTCGGCAAGAGGCAGAGAGAAACTGGAGAGCGCGTTCGGATGTCGCGTTGTCAATGAATATGGCACAACAGAGAATGGTATCGTCGCTTTCGAGTCAGCGGATGGGAAAATGAGGTTGATGATTCACAATCTCTACATCGAAATACTCAACCCGGAAGACGGCACTCCTTCCAAACCGGGTGAGACCGGTGAGATTATCATCACCGAGCTGCATTCGTACGCGATGCCCTTTATCAGGTATCGTGTCGGCGATCTCGCTGTGCCGGAATCAGACTCAGTCGATGGCTCAAATCTTCCTACAGTGCGAGAAATCGCTGGACGTGTTTCCGATCTTGTCATCACCCCCGAGGGCAAGCGCGTTGCTGCCGCGATTCTCGATTACAGTCTCGCCGAAGGCATCAAGAGATTCAAGGCGTTTCAGACTGCGGTCGATTCGCTTCAGGTTATGATTGAGACTGACGATTCTTTTGATAAGAGCACTCTTACAAGAACTGAGAAGAGCTGGCGTGCATATCTTGGTGAGAACATCAGGATCGAGTTTAACATTGTGGATAAGATTCCGCCCGACAAGAGCGGCAAGATGACTGTGCTTGAGTCGAGTCTGGATTCTGAAGACTTCGACGTGAGGACGGAATGAATAGCGGTTGGTCCAGGCGCAAGATCATTACTATTGCGGTCGTGGTGATTATCACTGCGGCGTTCTATTTCACATATCCGCCCGCGTACAGACCGGTCAGTTTCCCGAATGGTAAGAAATTTGCTTTTGCAATAGTCGATGACACAGATGGTGCTACGATGGAGAAGATCAAGCCCGTTTATGACTACCTTCAAGAGCTGGGTGTTCTGTGCACCAAAACTGTGTGGGTGCTGCCAACCAATGATCCGGAGCGCTGGCCGAATCGAGGGGTTACACTCGCCGATTCAGAGTATGTCGATTACCTCCTGCATCTTCAATCAGAAGGCTTCGAAATCGCGTTCCATGGTGCGCGGGGTGGAAATTCGACTCGTCAAGACGTGATCGGCGCGCTCGAAACATTCAGAGACGTCTTCGGTGATTACCCCAGGATCCATATCAATCATTCGCAGAACTACGACAACCTATACTGGGGAGCTGACAAATTGAGCCTAGCTCCTCTGTCGTTCCTTTACGATATATTCTATACGGGCTCGCCGTCATACGGGCATATACCGGAATCGGAGTATTTCTGGGGTGATATCGCGCAAGATCGTATTTCTTATGTCGTGAATTTCAGTTTCGAGGAGATCAACACTCTGAAAGTAAACCCATTGATCCCGTATCACCTCGATGCACAGCCATATGTAAACTACTGGTTTCACTCATCCGACGGAGGATTCGTCGATTCTTTCAACGAATTGATAAAGAAAGAGAATGTCGACCGCCTCGAAAGCGAGATGGGAGTCTGTTTCGTCTACACACATTTTGCGAGCAGCTTCTTCAAGAACGGCAGCATCAATCCTGTGTTCAGGGAGCGAATGGCATATCTGGCATCGCGGGACGGGTGGTTTGCTCCGGCCGGCGAGGTTCTCGATTACATCAGGGAGCATCGTGAAAGGGGCGATGAGCCGAACTTCAGGGAGCGAGTCTACATAGAGTTAAGGTGGTTGTACGAGAAGCTTCTACACGGTTCGAGATAGCAGGGCAAGAAGATGCACACTTCAGGCGTAAAGACGATCTGGATCGCGGTTCTTATAGTCACAGTTGCACTGGTTGCATTTCCTCGCTTTGACCGTCAGGATATTGGACCAATCGGCAAGTTCACCGGCAAGATCGACGGCAAACCATCACTCGGAGATGCTGTCTTCTATATGAACTATGTGGATTACTTCCGAGGTAATGCCGAACTCGAGGATGTCGAATTGCCGTTTAGATATCGTCCGCTGATTCCGATGATGGCTTCCATACTACCGATTGAATCCCCGATGACCGCAATCAATGTCATTAATGTGATCGCTTTGTATCTGACCATCTTTGTGCTTTTCAAGCTGTTCCGAAAACTGGGCTTCGATTTCGGGCTTAGTTTGATAGGGTGTTTTCTCTATGCCGTGTCATTTCCAGTATTCTATATGAGCACCACGGGATATCTGGAGGCGTGTTCGATGTGCCTGCTTGCTACCGGGACGTATCTCGTATTCTGCAGGCGATGGCTGTTTCTTCTGCTGACAC
Source organism: Candidatus Zixiibacteriota bacterium (assembly GCA_018820315.1). Lineage (NCBI taxonomy): Bacteria > Pseudomonadati > Candidatus Zixiibacteriota > Candidatus Zixiibacteriota bacterium. Next base: position 15,453 of record JAHJOQ010000043.1, read on the forward strand.
TCGTAGCAGGACTCTTTGTCAAGGAAGTGGTCGTTTTGCTTATTCCCATAGCAGTCGTCTATTTGTGGATTAACAAGTCAGGATGGAAAACGCTCCTAATCTGGTCGATCGTTTTTGTCGGTGCATTTGTTTTTGTAACAGCAATGATGAAGGAGATGTTCGGGCACTATATCTGGATTCCCAATGTCGAGACGCTGTTGTTCAATCTGAGGCCGCGCGCGCTTTTCAGTCTTGGTCTCTCATTCGGCCTTCCCGGAGTTCTGGCGGTCATCTTCTTTCTCAGATACAGGCGACTATCGGCCAGAATCGGCAGTGGAATCCTGCTGCCGATTTTCACCGGAATCCTCTTTACGCTGCTGCTGGTTGTCTATTCGATGGTGACTGCCTATGCCGACGGTCGATATATCTGGCCTGCTGTAGTATTTACAATACCCCTCTCACTTTGGGTGATCGAGGATTGGAGTGCTTCTGCCGGAATGGGCAGGGCGAAGACAGGAATTGCAGGTTGACATCGGAGGGACCGATTCCGCACGAGAAAACCGTTGTCAGTATTATCAAACTCGATTATAATCTCAGCGATTGAATCAATGTGACTTCCGGGACTGATTTCAAAATGCCCGATCTGGAGAATATCAGGATCTGATGGAGAAGATACTAATAATAATCCCGGCATTCAATGAGTCGGAGAACATCCGTCAAGTGGTCGATGAGATCCGGGCATCACAACCCTCGGCGAATATTGCCGTGGTAAATGACTGCTCGACGGATAATACGGAGAGTGTAGTCAGAGAGATCGGCGAGACCCTGCTGCCTCTTCCGTATAATCTCGGCATAGGCGGAGCCGTTCAGACCGGATTGATGTATGCGCGTGACAATCGGTTCGACATTGCAGTTCAAGTCGACGGCGACGGTCAACACCCGGCTGGTGAGATTGAAAAATTATTGGGACCGATCCGCTCTGGCGATGCAGACGTTGTCATCGGTTCCAGATTCCTCGGCACCGGCGATTTCAAGAGCACGTTCACAAGACGAATCGGCATACGGATAATCGAGATCATGAACAGGATGCTCACCGGTGTTGCGGTTACCGACAACACGTCCGGATTCAGGGCTTACAATTCAGGTGCGATAGAATTTCTTTCTACAACATATCCTCAGGATTATCCTGAACCCGTCGCGGTAGTCGAACTGTACAGAAATGGTTTCAGGATAAACGAAGTGGCCGTCGAAATGCGCGAGCGACAGAAAGGGACATCGTCAATCGGGGCGCTTGGATCGATCTACTATATGATAAAAGTATTGGTAGCAAACCTGATTGCAGTCTCTCGCAAACCAATGGCGAAGGAGGGTGATTGATGCCGCACAGCCCAATTCAGATTATCTCTATTGCAGTCAGCATTCTGATAATCCTGTTCGTCATATCTCTCATTCGCAAGCGGAAACTTAGAGAAGAGTACAGCATACTCTGGATTGTCGGAAGTCTCGTTCTTATTCTGTTCTCGGTCTGGCGCGGTCTTGTCGACATCATTGCCGATCTTGTCGGAGTTGCTTATGCTCCGGCAATCCTGCTGCTGACCGGCATTCTGTTCGGTGTGTTGATGTTCCTCCACTTCACCGTTGTAATCTCGAAACAGGCGGATGAGAACAAGATTCTGGCGCAGGAGATTGCGCTGCTTAAGAACCGCATCGACGAACTGGAAAAGAAGGCCGGTTAGTTGCCGAGAATGGATGCCAGTCGAATGAAGCATCTCAAAATGGCTGCAGTTCTGGGTATAGTGGCTCTCATTCTATACCTCTCTCTATTGTCCACCAATTTCAATGGTGACGGTCTAGGATACGCCAGACTGGTCGAAGATTCCGACTCAGCAAGGCTGTTCTCGGTTTCGGCAAGGCTCCTTTTCTGTCCAACCGGCAAAGTCGTTCTCGGCGTTGCACATCTGATCGGGTCGGATATAAGATCCGTCACGGCTTTGCAGATTCTCAATTCGATATTCGGAGCGCTCGGTGTGGCGTTCTTCTTTCTCACATCATTTCATGTCAGCAAGAGCATCGGGATAAGCATTGCATCCGCGCTCGGGCTTGCGTTTTCATATTCATACTGGTTCTGGTGTACGAATGCGACCTCATATCCCGGGAACATGTTCTTTCTGATACTGACACTCTATTTGCTGGTCAGGCTGACCAAAACTGCGCAGGGAAGCAGATATGTATTTCTGAGTCTGCTGATAGGGCTGACTCATGCTCTCGCGGGATTCTTCTGGCTCACAGCGCTGCTGCTGGTGCCTGCAGTCATGGTCGCGGTATATGCTGCCGGTGATCTGAAAACAGTATCAGGCAGAATCAGGGCAACATTTGCCTACCTCATCTCATTCTCGTTCTTCCTGTTTGGGCCGCTTCTGATCGCTGGTTTCGCCACCGGAAGAGTGGATAGCCTGTCTCAATTTCCGTCATGGTTGTCCGCGGCGTCATACGGAATCCCTCCTGATCTCAGCCTGATCAATTTCTCGCGGGGGATCATTGGATTTTCGTCGAGCATCGTACATCTTGCCGATGTAGGCCCGATGATCAAGCAGATTATATGGCATGTTCCATTCACTGCAGAGAGCAAAATGCGGCTCCATGTTGAGACAGCAATGTTCATGCTGCTTTGGGCTGTACTCATCACTGCCCTGATCTATATCATTCGGCGATTCAAAGACGTCTTTTCCGGTCGTTACCGTCTGGCTCTCATTCTGATCTCCTGGGCGTTGCTGCCGATCATCTTTGGACTTGTGTGGCTCGGGTCGGACACCGAGAGGTGGCTGGCACTGCTGCCGATTGTGTGGTTGATGTTCCTGTTAATCGCTGATCACGGCCGAAGAAACCTTGCCCGCGCAGGGCGGTGTGTTCTCGAAACTGCACTATGGACAGTCGTTGTAGTTGTGGCGACCTATAATCTGGCAACGGCGTTTGTACCGAATCATGATTCTGAAAACAATCCATACATGCAGAGTGCGCGGCAGCTCAGCGAACAGATGTCTGAAAAAGATATTGTGTTGCTGTGGGGGCATGATCACGTTTTCACCGGCGACCATCTGGCTTACTTCTTTAACCGGCAATCTCTTCATATCGGCCAGGTTGGAAGGGAACGCCCGGATGACGCGTTAACGATCCTGGATCAGGTTGTACGGGAGCGATTCTCCGCCGGTGGAAGGATCTTTGTCAGCGGCAGGATATTCCTCGATGAAGATGTTCCCGAATCGCATGTCTCCGAATCTGAATCGAGTATCTCACGGTTACAGTATCGGGCGCTGTTCTCAAAGTATCATCGTACCGAGGCACTTGTCTGCGGTGATGATATTTACTGGGAACTGTTTCCGACGGATATTCAATCTACTCCGGGCTGAAATCGACAAGTTTCAGATCAATTATAGTGCAGATCGTGTCTTCGTGAATTACTGCATCCTCGAATTTCGAGAGAGGAGCGGGAAGATCAGTACCCGCAGTGATTATCACCAGATTGTCATAGAAGGGCAGGACTTTGGAGTATCTGAGCGTGTCCTCAGGCGTCCATAGCTCCCACAATCTCGGCAGGTCGATCATTTGGGTCACTCCTGCGACGTGTCGTAGATCGGTGAATAGATGGGGGCTGAAGCCTCCCTTTGCCAGATGGTAATACGCTATCGAGTGTAACATGTAAGAGAAAGTCGATTCCTGGAAAGCACAGTCAATAACGCACACTTTGCTGCCGGATGGGATGTAGGTTTCCGCACTCTTGACGTATTCTGATGTCAGCGAACTGACTCTGTGGTAGTGCTGCATACGGAAGCCGGTGGTCAACAGCACCAGGATGCAGATTGCGGCGACAATGGCTCTCTTGCTTCCCTTGCTGCCGATTTCCAACGACATCAGAAGAGATATTATTCCGAAGACCGCGAAGCGAGAGCTGTGATCCCAGCCTCCCAAGAACTGAGTCCTCGGCAGCAAGAATGCCAACGCCCATGCGACAATGCCGAAACGCACAAGGAAACCTTTGGTCGATGGAATTCCGTTTCTCATCAGAAGCCAGATTACCAGCAATCCAATTGCCGCGATGATTACAAAGTCGAGGATTCCATCAGATGAGAACAGAACCCTCACACCTCCGGCAATCTGATGATACAAAGTATCGAACTCCATTGCGAGCAGAGAGCTGAAGAAATGTCCTCTAGCCTCTGCATGCTTGGCGCCGACCTCGGAAAGATAGTACACGAAACAGACAACTGACGGCAATGAGACATAGAAAAGTCTGCAGGCCACGCGGAGATAGCTTTTGTACTTATCCCGAGAATATCCTGCGATTACAGTCTTGTTTGTCCATACCAAGAAGATTACTCCGATTATGAACGCGGCCGCGTTGACGAAATGGCTCAGGTACACGAGTAGGGCGATTAAGCCGGAGATCGCCACATAAGACATCGGAAGTCCCTTCCTGATGCCTTTATTAAGCACTGCAAGCCCCAGAAAGACAAACGGTATGCCAATGCAATAGGGAATAAACCCGTATTCAAAATGATATGTATAGATGAAAAGAAATGAGAAGAAGGCAAGCTCCTGATTTCGCCGGTTGAACTCTCTCACATACACAAGGACACTGATCGGGAGGAGTATTACATACAATCCGACGACTATTTTGGCGGCGATAGTGAATCCAACCAGCTTGATGAATGGGTACATCAGGAGGTGGAAGAGTATGTACGGCGCGGTGAGCCACTCGGTCGAAATCAGGCAGGGCGACGATCCCTGGAATTCGCCGGATAACAAAACCGCCGCAAGTATGTGGTTTGGAAGATCGACTGCCGGTATGTAATCAAAGACTACTATCGGGATGACGCCAATGGCGATCAATCCGATGAACAATATCCGGCTATTCCGCGACATTCAAGCCTCTGGTTTGCTATCAACAAAACATAAACTGATTTCATGTCCTGCTCTCTCCATCTGATAGAATAGACACTTCACTTTTTCCGCGCAAGATTGAATTGCAGGAAGATATGTTCAAACAACCGGGAGCGGCTATATCGACCGCTTAATGATTTGCATTAGAGATGCTTTGTGATATTGCCACTTGAATGGTCTATTTAGATGACAGAAGGCCACTGGGCGCAGCTACCACTTCGACTATTCTACTGCACCTCATTCATCCACCTGTACAAGATGTAAACCTTTCCGTCGGAGAGGAGTGCGATCTTCTCTCCGTCGGGTGAGTATACAGGAATCGAGAAATCTTCCATACCGGCGATGGAATCAATGATCGTTAGTTCGCCTGTTTCATAATTGAATGAACCGATGCTTTCCAGCACAAAGGTTTCGTCATCATCGCAAACGAGAATGAATATCACTGCAGGTTCAGTCGGGATGAAGGAGTAGTACAGAAAGTCGCATTGCAGAGAATCCCCTTTAATATCCGATATCATTGTGTCTAATACTATGTAGGTAGAGTCGACAATTCTGCACATTGTCCCGCCTACTATGTAATGAGACAGATCTCTGGAGACTACCGGCTCCAGCGGAATATACTCGTAGGGCTTGGGCGCAAACCGTACCGTGTCGCCCAGATCCCCGGTGATCATGTACAGGCAGTCGTCTCCCCACGAGAATATATGATTCTCGCTCGGAGAGATTCTATCACTGTTGTCCTCGTTTATGCATACAGGAAACACTGTTCCGCCTGGGCTGCGGGCTGCAGGGTGGCCGGAGATATATTCAAAAGTTGTGGATAGAATAGAATGAGCGTATCCTCTTAATAGTAAACAAGAGAACTCGGGTTTATCCGAGCAGGAGGACACGCTCATGAGGAATAGTAATGTAAGTAATTTGGAAAGTCGAGTGGAAA
>JAHJOQ010000044.1 GCA_018820315.1 Candidatus Zixiibacteriota bacterium
ACTAAAAAATGTCAAGCAATACAAAAAGGCGGCAGAAAATGAGGTGAAGCAGTGCTTGGCAGTATAGATATAGCTTCAAGTCCTATGCAACGCTCTCAGTCTGCGACCCCTGACTGAAGGTCACCAAGGCTCCACAGTTTGCCAACGGGCTCTCGTTTGAGTAGTTGCAGACGGCAATATGGTACTTGCCTCCACTGACCCATCGGGCAATCTCCAACGACTCAGGCCCAGATCCGTGCCTGATGTCTGTATCGAGTTGAGCCCAAGGCGACTGCATGGTACTACCTCGATCCGAGTAGTAGACCTCGTAATCAAGTTCATGTGAGACGATGCGAACATGGAGATCAAGGTCACGGGGCATCGAGCCCCAAGACAGTGTGACCTTCGAACATGTTCCAGCCGGCATGGGCATTGCACTTGTGAGTGGTGCACCTACCCTCACGCACCGCTTTGACAAAACTTCGCCGACAATGTCTCTGAATCTGCTCTGGGCCTCATCCGAACCAGGCCGCATCAGGGGGATGAAGCTCGTCCGGTCTCTGACGGAGGGTTCAACGCCATCCAGCAAAGACTGGCGTCCCCGTCCATAATTAACCAGAACAACATGTGCTCTCGGGCGGCCAGCGGCGTAGTCTGTAATGGCATCGCAGAAGCTCTTGGAAGAGGCCGTTTTGTACTGTTTGCATTCGACCTCGAGAATGGACATGTCCGGGGATGTGATTGGTTCCCCGATCAGCGAGTAGTCCGGCTGTATGTTTCGCTTCCGGCCCTTGCCAACTGGATGCTGCAACGGCGAACGTAACTCCGCCCAGATATGCATTGTGGGCTCTCCGCGAGTCAAGGTTGCGAGATGTGTTCCTGAGAAGGACAGCAGTAGCGATCCATCTACGTGGTGGATGTGCACGCCGTAGTCCTCGCAAGCGTCTATGATCTGACTTCCGACCCAAGTCGAGTAGAGCTCGTGCCGCCTTCTCCAGATTGGGAGTTGAAGGAAGTCCTGAAGGTTTTTCACCAGCGCCTCGCCTTGGAAATCCTCCTGCGGAACTTTGTCGAACACCTGCTCCAAGGTACCGCTCAGTTCCTCTGCAACAGGCCGTCTGTCCTCTGGTGGAAGGTTGGATATGCGCTCAGCGTGGTCGTAAGCTCCAGAAGCAAATGAACCGGCCCAGCCATCGGAGTCGATGCTCGCCAGGAACTCTGGCGACCACATTTGCCGATTGCTCTCGCCGGATTCCTGGCGTTCGCGCCGCTCGTTCCTCTGGTTCCGCTCCTCGCGCAAATCGTCTCGTCTATCACCGTACCTTGCGCTCTCTGTAACGACAGTCATCCAGACTTGCCACGCTCGCCGGAGGATGTCATCAAGTTGCTTCTCTCCCGTGCTTGGGGCTTGAAATTGGAACTTGGGCCAAACTCTGGACTCGTTGTAATCTATGAGCCACTTCCTGGCGGTAGGATTTGAGACTTGGGGCCGCATGGTTCTCAGTGCCCCGTTCAACTCCCAGATTGTCTGGTAATCCCAGACATTGACGAGGAAGACGCCAGCAACCCTTGACCAAACTTCGTGCCATTGGCGGAAATGGCGAAGGTCGAAACTGAGTTCGGGGTGTTTTGTGCCGAAATCGAACCGAATGGCGAGGTTGTTGTTGGTCCGTGTCGCACCTGCTTTCTCAAACATGCGCAGCAAGTCAGACATCATCTCCGCGTATGGCTGGATGGCCCTGAAGAAGGCGAACAAGAACGATTCAACAGGAGTAGCAGTCGAACGGAGCAACTCTTCAAGAGAACCCTTGTTCGGAAGCGCGAGATGGGTCCGCAAATCGTGTTCGAGATCGTCATCGTAGGATTCGGTGTCGAGTCCCGCTTCCTGCTTCAGGTAGAGCCATATGGAGCGTGAATCGTCCAAGATCGGGGTGACGCTCGGCTTCTTGGCCATTGTACCGTGTCCTTTCTCTTCGGGGCTAACGACAGAACTGAGCTGCGGGAAACCGCCCCATAAAGCCTTTGTTTACCAACCGACCACATTAGGCGGTTTCCCGTCAGCTCCAGCGCTAAGTTAGGCTCTGCTCTAACTTGGCGCGGCTGATAGTCTTTTGTGTGCGGCGTTTTGTGATAAATGCCCAGAATTTGTCGCTACTCCCTAATTGCAATTGCTCCTCATCCATCCCTTCGATGCCAACAATAAGTGCAATGGGCTTTCCATTACTCGTGATGACTACACGTTCGCGCTGGGCTTCGTTAACACAGGTATCCAGAGTCGATTGTTCAAGACCTACCATTTTCATAGTATTTCCTCCGTTGTTTTATGTGGTGGCTTGTACCGAATTGCAAGAATCATCACGACACATGCTACCTCATCCACATCATAGAAAACGCGATATTCACCAACACGCAACTCCCAAACGGGTTCTACGTGTTCCCACAGTGGAATCAAGCCGACAAGAATCTTTCTGTTTCGCGTTTGTCGTGTTGGCTCGTGCGTTAACTGGGTTTCGATGCTATCAAGAATTTGTGCGCGCTCGTAAGCGCGCAAATTTGCTAAATCATCGGCGACGCCTTCAGCGTATTCAATTTTATATGTCATGGTTTACTTGAAACGGTTCCCTCTGCAATCGCCCACCAGTCAGAACGGTGTTGTGTGGACTGCTTCTGCGTAGGATATTATCCTGACGGAGCTTGCATCCGAACCGCTGACCTTTCACGCGCCTAACGATTGAGCTCACCTGCCCAAAACCCAAGCAGATGAACCGTGGATAAACCACAA
>JAHJOQ010000045.1 GCA_018820315.1 Candidatus Zixiibacteriota bacterium
GACTGCCGCAAAAATAACGGTATCGTATGTCATAACGGATATGCTTCGCGATCGCTCGACAACTGCGAACTCCATCACAGTAAGCGAAAAACAGCACCTTCAGCTGCATCGAAGGATCAAAAAATGAACGACCTGCTTCACTGTAACGGCTATAAAGAACTGATAAGTCCAGACGATCAACAACATGCTCCACCGCTCGAACCAACCGTTCCTCTTCCACCAATTCTGCTCGACAACTGATCTCCAACTGGCGAGGATCTTCAGGAGTTAATATCATCTCTTACCTCATATCTCTATTATCAGACATACAGATAATAAAAAGACGATACTTAACCGCCTCAACCAAAACTTGTGGGACAGCCTCTCCGCGTGAACCAACAGGAAATGCGGCATTTGGCTTGACAGGGTGGGGTGATCGTGGTATATTTCGTTTGATATTGAAATATGCAACGACAGATTGGGGCTGTTGATGTATGGAGAGTAATCGGCACAGCAGGAACCTAATCTGGGGGATGAGGGGGATGAATCACAGAAGACCATTTACGGCCACTCAAAGTGTGCCCCATATCGAGCCTGCCAACTGCCGACTTTCTTCGAAGAGGTGCGTGAGATCAGATGTCAACTGAGGACGCCAAACTGGATAAGCTTGGAACAGTCGCACCCAACATTTGGGATATGTATCGGCTGCTGTTCGAGACCCGCGTGGGCAATCATGAGAACAGGCTCTATTTCTTCCTGGCAGTTGATACGCTCTTAATTATCGGGTATTTGAGTCTTTTCCAAGACCAGTTAGCGAGCCTTTCGTTCTGGTTCATAGTCCCTTTCTTGTTGCTCTTCTTTCCGGCACTTGCGCTCTTGGTGGCATTCATCACGGAAGGGACTAGAGTGCCTTGGTTCGGGGTCGACGACTTAATCCGGGTGTTGGATCAAGACCTGTTTCATAGGGAGTGGGTAATATCGACTTGCGTATGTGCTTTGCTCACGTGGGAGTTTCAGAGGCGAGCAAGCTACTTAGGCGGTGCTTTTGCAGTGTCATTCTGTCGTTGTTATGGTTACTAATCCTCTTCATTGATCGCATGTGTGAATCCTCTACTGCACTGTATGAACGTATGATCATTCTTGGGTTGATTGCTGCAGGAATCTGCTTCGTAGTTGATGTTGCTTGGACGAAATTGAAGGGCGATCAGCAGGAAGACAAATGCCACAACGATGTCGTCAGAAAGAAGCTGTCGGGATGGCTCAAGAAGACGGAAGAGGAGAAAGAGAACAAGTGAAGTAGGGTGGAACGCGTTCCACCGAATCTTCTTCGCTTGTCTGGTGAGCTACACTCCCTGCAATCCGTCAGCATGGCCTCGTGGGCGAATAGACGATGTGAATCAATAGGATGGTGGAACATGTTCCACCCTACGGAGCTGGAACCAGAAGAAATCAACGAGTTGTTTGACTTCAATGCTACAAAGCAGAACGTGACCGTGCGACTTCCAAGAGGAAAACGGAAGTTTGAGGTCTTTAGGGAGCACAGACCAGCGATGAAAATCACAAGGTCTCGACTTGACAAGTGGGAAGTCCCGGATTGAATGCTTGTGCATGGTCCTTTTCGCGTGGCAATAAGCGATTGGTCGGGCTAAAACAAGATGTCCTCGGCCGATCGTATTTGCATCGCTGCAGAACATGAAATGACAACTAATCGTCATTGGAGGAGTAATGATAGTCCACAGATTAGTCCCAATCATTCTATCGTTTCTGATAGTATTTGTGCTGCTCTTGATCGTAAGTTGTAGCAGCGACGACACGTCGGCCAATTCCCTGAGTCCGAATCTGCCAACTGTTACCACTTCCCCAGTTACTGGAGAAACCCAAACCACGGCAGAGTGTGGTGGCACGGCCACATCGGATGGCGGGTCTCCGATAACAGCTCGCGGGGTCTGCTGGAGTACAAATCCGTCTCCAATTGTAGCTGATCATAGAAGCAACGATGGTATGGGGACCGGAAGTTTCGCCAGTTCGCTAACTGACCTGTCGGCTGGCACGCCGTATTATGTTCGAGCCTACGCTAGTAACAGAGTTGGTACGGGTTTTGGCAGCGCTCATTCCTTCAGAACTTCTTCTGCCTCAGGCACAGTCACAGACATTGATGGCAATGTTTATCAAGCCGTAACAATTGGCACCCAGGTGTGGATGGCGGGAAATCTTAGAGTGACCCATTTCCGCAACGGAGATCCTATACCTGATGTAGCGGACAGCAGTACTTGGTCTGGCCTCTCTACCGGTGCTCATTGTGCTTACGATGATGACGAAAGCTATGTATCCGTTTATGGCCTACTTTATAACTGGTATGCTGTAGATGACAGCCGAAGCATGGCACTGGACGGCTGGCATGTGCCGAGCTACGCCGAGTGGGTGACGCTAGTTAATTATCTTGGAGGAGAAAGTGTTGCAGGTGGTAAGTTGAAACAAACCGGGACCACTCATTGGGGAAGTCCTAATGCGGGGGCAACCAACGAAAGTGGCTTTTCCGCACTGCCCGGCGGGAAGCGCAACTATCTTGGTACCTCCCATGGTATGGGCTACTATGCCTTTTTCTGGACATCCTCGAAGAACCCGCCTGGTGGTGCGTTCAGCCAAAACTTGGCGTTCCACGGCCCGGAGATCACTCTTACCGCCTACGGCGAGCGTGCGGGGTATTCGGTGCGATGTGTCAAAGACTGATGTCCCAGGTTCTTCTATTCCAGTCAAGCGAAACCAAGTCGGTGGAGGCGAAGCGAATGTGTGTTGATGGGATTGGTCGATCCCCATGTTTCGGTCTGAAATTGTTACGCTGGCTCCGCGTCGAGGCGTTGACCAAATGGAGTCAAGTAGGGTGGAACGTGTTCCACCATCTTGTTGATGCTCATCGTTTACTCGCCCAGGAGACCATACTTGATAGGATTGTAGTGAGTGTAATCTCAGAGGCGCGAGGATTAGTAACGGTGGAACATGTTCCACCCTACGGAGCTAGTGTCCCGTCAACATGATATTATTGGGCATGTCATTGACTTCCGAAATTGTTTGCGCTATATTTGTGCAAACAAGGAGGTGGTCGATGAAAAAGTACA
>JAHJOQ010000046.1 GCA_018820315.1 Candidatus Zixiibacteriota bacterium
GTATACAGTTGAGCGACATGTCGATCAGGCCATAGATGTCGGTTTATACAGATCGAATTGGCTGCCTCCGAATATGCCCATTTCCCACGCGACCGAGCAAAGTGTGTAGCGTTTGTGACTGTCAAATGCTATATTCATCCTGTGCGCCTCCTTCATTTGCTGTTTTTCCAAGGCATAATCTAAGATAGCTTATACCTGGGAGGCGCGCTCTCATAATCTCATTGCGAGCGAAGCGTGGCAATCTCCGCATTTCACCATTGCATTGATTGACATAGAGATCGCCACGTCGCTCCGCTCCTCGCGATGACGACGTATTGCTCCAGAACGGCTACCCAATAACTGGGGCGTCAGGAATGTGGTGTGCAATCCTGCGGGAGGGCTGCACACCAGTCTTGGGTAGGGTCTTGGTGGTCTATGAGAGCGCGGCGACACGTTCGAGAACAATCGCTCGTGCCTGCCTTACTCTCGCAGTGGGAAACTTCACTTTCCTGAAGGCCTTGAGGCCTTCCTTGATCTTCCGGTATCGGCTCAGTTTCTCTCGAAGCTCCGGATCGGTTTTGAGCATCTGCTCGAAGTCCTTCCGGCGTGTCGACGAGAGTTCGCCGTCAATGAATTGGTTGATCATTTCCTCACAATTACGGCAGTTGTTTGGCATATACACTCTCTTGTTGAATTACACGTATTCTCTTAATTTCTCCTGTAGTTTCTTCCTCGCGATATGCAGGTTAGATCTGACTGTACCTTGTGGACAATCCATGATCTTTCCTATCTCGGCTTTGGGCAGGCCGTCGATATCGTGAAGAACAAGAGTCGTTCTCTGTTTGTCCGGCAGCTCGGCTACTGCCTTCTTGAGCGCCGCCCAGAGCTCGTCTCTTTCGACGACGCGGTCAGGTCTATTCCTGTGATCCGAAAGCTGCAAAACAACGGAGGCCGGAAGCTCCGCCTCGTCGTCGAGCGAAAAGTGTCGCCCATTGCGACGTCGCTTCACATCGATGGAATAATTGGCGGCAACCTTGCAAACAAAGCGGGAGAACCCGGCCTCGTTTCTTATTCGTCCAAGATTCTTGTAGACCCTGAAAAAGGTCTCCTGCATGACCTCCATTGCTTCCTCGGAATTCCCGAGGATGGAATACGCTATTGCCAGTACTCGCCGTTCGAAGGTGCGCATTATGACCTTGAACGCTGCGGTGTCGCCGCTTGCGCAGCGACTGATGGCGACTTGAAGCTCGCTCGACATAGCTACCACCGCCTTCCATAACTTAGGACGCGGCAGGGCAAGTTGTGTTTAATGGGTTTTGGGCTTTGGCTTGGGCGGCACTAATAATAAAGCAAATAGGCCGAAATTTGTCAATATTTATTTTGTCCCGATTTTGTCCCGATGCTCAGCATCCGCCGCAGGGGGGAGTCCCACCGGCAAATATGTACGAGATCAGATAGACAGCGTCATCAATATCGACTTCCCGACTGCAGTCCGTGTCGCCAGCCCAATATGGATCGGGCTCAGGTCCGCCTGAGAAGATGTAGTGTATCAGAAACACGACGTCGTCAATGTCGATGTCGATGCTGTTATCAGCATTGCCGTGCATATCGCCACATACCGAGAATGTCCACGCGGTCGTATATGCAGTCGTGTTGCAATCATTGATCGATTTCACTCGCCAGTAGTACGAATAGCCGGAAAGGTATTCCAGTTCCGGAGTATAAGTCGGTTCGGTGATCTTGACAGAAACGAGCGGTGTCGAGAAATTGTAGTGATCGTCGACCTCCACGAGGAAACTATCGGCTGCCTCAGCGCTGTTCCACTCCAGCGTAACCACAGTATCTGGAATTGCTGATCCATTTGCCGGGGCAATGTGAGTTGCCGGTTCGACAGCTTCAGGAAGCTGTCCGACCCAGGTGGACCAGTTATGGCTGGCCGTGGCCCACTCGTGATACATCCAGACTGAGCGATCGGATGGATCGACGCATATCCCAGCGTAATCTCCCCAGCGAACCACTCCGGATGATCCAAAGTAATCCTGTCCTACTTTCAGACCGAATGCCGAGTTATTCGTTTGGTAATCGGCGACGTAGTATATGCTCGGAAAATCCTCAACGCTTGATCTGCTGAAGACGAGATATATCCTGTCCTGGTAATCTGTCGCGATGCCGGGAAAGAAATAGTGAATGCCGTCCGCTCCGTAGACTTCATTCAGAAACGGTGAGCTTGTGGTGGTGTTTATTCCGACCAGCCTGATCGACGCTACCGAGCCGCTTCCCCAATTGTAGCTTTGTGAAAACGCTGTGTAGAGTTTATCGTTTCTGTAGAAGACATCCTGCGTCATCGGTCCTAACGGCGACAGTACCGCGGTCGATCTCGCCTGCGGCGGGTTCGGCGGATTCGAGTATGGAGCCACTAAGTTGACTTGAGGCTGCAGCATGATGGTCGGAGTTTCCGTTCCAGCGCCTTCGATTTTCCAGTAGGTTGTGTAGGTTGCACCATACCAGATATTGCTGAGCAAATACTCTCCGCCAGCGTCGCTGAGTGTAACCGCAGGCTTGATGGTGAACGCGACCGAGAAATCATGGTAGCGCATCGAATAGAAATCATGCCAGCCGGAAATAGAGCCGGTGTACAATTCCGCTTTCTTCAACAATCTCACTTTGGAGTATTCAAATCCTGTCGAAAATCCCCAGTCGTTTGAGGTGATGTAAACCGCATCTGAATAGTCAAATCCGAGGCCGGGATAGTCGGGCCAGGTGTCTGCCGGAATCTGACCGATCATGGCGGCATCGAGATCATACAGCCACCAGTCGCCCATAGCGTCTTCCGTCTGAGATACGCCTACAAGATATGATGACTTCGATATGTCGTCGGTGCAGAGAAACAGAATTACGAAGTGCTTTTCAAACGGATCGTAAACAATCTTCGGATCGAATATGAAATTGCTCGGCGGATTGACGGGCGCGAAGAAATTCTCAGCGGTTACCTGATAGAGCAGCGTGCCAGAGTTTTTGTCGAACACCGCGATAGAGCTGTTCACGACATTGACCACGTGTTCCGGTCCCACAGCAGCATGCGGATCGGGAGGATTCCATCCGGTCGATATGATTCCCTGATATGACCTGCACGGCGAGCCGAGGGTTTTTTCCCGGGCGCCTTTATCCGGATTGGCAATCGCCTGACCGAGACGATTCGCCTCGTCTTCGAGTTGCTGAAGATATGCAGGGTCGACGACGAACGGCCTCGAATGGTGCTTGATTCGCCTTGCCGGCTTCGGAGTCTGGGCGTCGATCTCAAAAGGAATCGATCTCATGGAGATCGTTGAGGCATCCTGCCCGATCTTGTTTGCGGCAGATTTCGTTTGGCGGTGGTCATCGGTTTCCGCAAATACGGTACCGGCTAACATCAGCAGTGATACCAGAGCGACGAATCCGGCGATAAGTAGATATTTATTACGCATATGTTCCTCATCAATAGCAGATTAGAAGTACATAGCGAAAGATAACCAATCCAGTCCAAAACACAAGCCTAAATAGTGTGTCGGGTGTTGGGCAGCTTTCGTTTAGGATGGCGTTTTCGACTTGGTCCCAAATCAGCCCGAAACCGCAGGGGCACAGCCCCTGCTTGCACGTGATGTAGCACTCTGGTCGCACTGGGGCATCATTCCTGTATGCGCATTTGACATACAAGTGCACGCAGGAGCTGTGCTCCTGCGATTATGCTTTTACCTTGACTAGCCGAATCGATGCGGATTAATTTCGGGTCGTGCAAGATCTTCCACTCAGAAAGAGCAGCATCAGGTTTATCCTGAGCATCAACCCTCGGCTGTTTTTGTTGATTGGCGCCTCACTGGCTGCGCTGTTCCTGACCATCGTCGTGATCGGAATCCGTGAAAACCGGAGCAATGTGATTCGGATGATGAAGGATGAGGCACGCGCTCTTGTCGAATCGGTAATCCTGGCCAGCAGCAATACTCTTGCAGCTACCGATATGGTCGACAACATGGTCCTGGACAACCTCTCCGATGTCGCCAGTCTTACCGGCCGGAGATTCCAACAGGGAGATCTGGGTCCACAGGAGCTGGCGGCGATTTGCCAGACGACCGGCATCAACCGAATGGATGTGCTCGATTCGGTTGGTAGAGTAGCCATCTCAAGTGTGAACGACTTGATCGGCCAATCTTATGATTCGACAGTGACTGATCTATTCCCCTTCGAGGAAATTCTGATGGGGCAGGTGCGATCCGCGAGTTTCATTCTGGATGACGACAATCCGGTGATTCCACCTCAGATCGTGCTCGCAGCATCAAGGATGGATGAGCCGGGCGCGGTTGTTGTATTCGCAGACTATAGTATCCTCGAGAGGTTCAATACAAGAATCGGTATCGGGTCGCTGATTCAGAGGATTGGATCTCAGCCCGGCATGGAGTATGTCTTTCTGCAGAGTGAGCAGGGAGTCGTGTTCTCCTCGCGCAGCATAGGGCAAGTTTTAAGAATTGAAGCTGACGAATTCTTGCAGGAGATTGTGCTGAAGGGTGGATACGGTTCGCGTGTCATAGAATTCGAAGGCAGGGAAGTGCTCGAAGTCGTCAGGCCGTTTGATGCGGAAGGCCTCCCTCCGGGAGTCTTAAGAATCGGACTGTCAATGGCAGGCTACGAGCAGGTGACAGGCAATTTTGAGGCTCAGTTGATTGCTATCGGTGCGATTCTGTTTATAGCATCCTTTCTGGTAGTCGTTTTCTTCTTAGCGAATCTCAATTACAGGACACTCGAATCGATGTACATGAAGATGAAGACGGTTACCGGCAATATACTCGATGCGATGCAGAGCGCGGTTGTAGTGACTGACGATTCGGGGATCATTACACTTTTCAATCCGCGCGCTGAAGAGATGTTCGGCCACCGCGCTTCGGATGTTGTGGGCAGGGACTATCGAGATGTGTTCGACGGCGATCCGTTGATGCTCGACAAAGTGGGCGCGCTTCCCGACTTGACAATCCGAACCGAGAAGAGGGTATCGCTTGCAGATGGGAGACAACTCGATCTCCTGATTGCAGCGTCGAGAGTCATTCGTGACGGTGGCGGGGTTATCGGATCGGTGAGCGTGATCTATGACGTGACCGAGAGCAAGAAGCTGGAGAGATCATCTAAACGGTCTGAGAGGCTTTCAGAGTTGGGCAATCTGGCTGCAGGTGTCGCGCACGAAATCAGGAATCCACTCAATGCAATATCGATTGCATCGCAGAGGCTCAAATCCGAATTCAGTCCGACTTCGGACGCTAAGGAATATGGGCAGCTTGTCGGCAATATCAAATCGGAAATCGAGCGGCTCAACGGAATCATCGATCAGTTCCTCGCTCTTGCCAAAACGCATGTCGCAAGACGAGAGCTTTGTGATCTCTCTGCGCTTGTAAGGGAGATAGCAGAGTTAATGCGACCCGTTGCAGCGGCGAAGGGGATCGTGTTTGAGCTGACTGTCGAAGATGGGCTGCTGGTTGAAGGAAGCGCTGATGAGCTCAGGAAAGTCCTGATAAATCTTGTAAAGAATAGTATCGAGGCATGCATCGAGAAGGATGTCGTGCGAATTGATGCCAGTCTTTCATCGGGTGCTACCGTGACTGCACGAGTGATTGATACCGGTTCGGGAGTCGAGATGCAGGACCGCGAGAAGATCTTTCGGCCATATTTCACAACGAAGACCAATGGCACCGGGCTGGGTCTTGCTCTGTCTCACCGAATCGTAAGTGATCATGATGGTACGATGGAATATGAAGAGAATCCGGGAGGGGGGGCTATATTCCTTGTCACACTTCCGGCGGTTAAGGAGGTCAAGAAGTGAGTTGGTTCAGACTGATATGCTGTATTGGCGGGCTTGTGCTTATTGTCGGTTGCACCCCGACTGACAATCGATCGGACCGAGAGATTATTGGTTCAATAGCAGATGACCTCGAAGCCAGTCTGCCGACCGGCGACATGATGAAGATCGACAAGCATCTGAGTCATCAGGCTAAACAGGAAGGATTCGAGGCGAACAGATTTCTCATGGAGTGCACTTATGCAGATTCAATCACTCCGAAATGGACTGCTCGGAGCATAAAGGTCATGGATGATTCGGCTCACCTCGGTTTCGTGTTGATGCCTGACGACCTGCAGTACACTGATTCGCTGCCAAAATGCCTGGTGAGATTGATCAAATCTGACACTTGGAAGATCTCAACGTATCATCTGACCCGAAATCAATATCCGGTGTTGTTGGACAGTGCTGGTTCGACACTGGAATAGCCCCATCAACACCAATCGAGCAGCGACGATATATCTGACGGATGGACGGATTGCGTAGTCAGATCGCCACGCCGCGGGATAGTCGATCCACGTGAATGTTTTGTGCGGCAATTGGTTATGAATTATCCCTCTTGACAAATCGGCGACGAATTCTTATTTTAGAATGTATAAGCCATTATTACGCGAAGCTCTGAAATCACTTTTCATGAACTTGGCAACCAACCGCGCTCGACAGTGGAGGAATAATCATGAAGCGCTTCACTCTGTTACTACTGGTCGCTCTATGCATCACTGCGCCTGTGTTCGCAGGGGATGCCGGACAGCCGGACACATGCCGCTATGCTCCGATCACGGCCACATGGGACATCAACAGTCTGGCAGATACGGTATTTTCAGTTGAACTTTGGGGCTGGTCTGATGGCGTAGCTACCGCTGACATCGTGGTAGCATTGTCCCTGGGATTCGAACTCAACACTTCGGGCGGTGCCGGATTTGGTCCGCACATCGATTCACTGATAGTAGTTGATACGTTCATCCACGATCCCAGCGTCACAGCTATGGTCAAGACATTCCGAAGAACGGTCGTTAATACTGACTGGTACCCGATAGGCACCAACACCGATGCATGGGGGTACAACGGCTACATCGTTGGTGCCCTAAACATCGGCGGGGCTATACCTGTGTTTCCAGTAGCCACTCCAGCAAGAATCGGTGATTTGCATCTGAGTATAAGAGACGTCACGAGATTCCCTGAGACGTGTACGATCATGATTGACTCCGCATTCTATTCACCGGCTGGCGAATTCAAGTACACTCCGTATACTGGAGGCGGGTTTAAGCCTCAGTTTATACAGACGACAATTACGGTTAATAACAATTACTGCATTGATTCGGATGGTGATGGTTTCGGTGATCCGGGTTATCCTCAGAATCAATGCCCTGACGACAATTGTCCATCCGACTACAATCCATCACAGCAGAATTCCGATGCTGATGCCTACGGCGACGTGTGTGACAATTGTCCAACCATCACGAACCCCGGTCAGGAGGACGCTGACGGGGATGGTATCGGTAATGTCTGCGACGAATGTACAGATACAGATGGTGACGGATTTGGTGATCCGGGATATCCGGCTAACACCTGTCCCGAAGACAACTGTCCCGCTGTTTACAATCCGTCGCAGGAGGATGCAGATTCTGATGGCATAGGCGATAGTTGCGACACCTGTACCGACATTGATGGTGACGGATTCGGTAATCCGGGATTCCCGTACAATACATGCGCGTTAGACAATTGTCCGGATGATTACAATCCGAGTCAGTCTGACGCCGACAGCGATGGTCTCGGTGACGAATGCGATGAGTGCACGGACACCGATGGCGACGGCTTCGGCGATCCGGGTTATCCTGCGAACACTTGCCCATTGGACAACTGCGCGTTTGCATATAATCCGTTGCAAGAGGACTTAGACTCCGACGCCGCGGGTGACAGTTGCGATAACTGTCTGGATATCAGCAATCCCAATCAGGCGGACGGAGACAACGATCAGATAGGTGATCTGTGTGACAATTGTCCGACTGTTGCGAATCCGGGTCAGGAAGATCCCGATGCCGACGATTACGGAACGGGATGCGATAATTGCGCCGACATCTACAATCCTGATCAGGAAGATGCGGACGCAGATGGCGTAGGCGACAGTTGCGATACCTGCACCGATATTGACAACGATGGATACGGTGATCCGGGCTATCCGTACAACACCTGCGCACTCGATAACTGCCCTGCAGTGAATAATCCGGGTCAGGAGGACGCTGACGGCGACGGCATTGGCGATGTATGCGATGAGTGCACGGATACTGATGGAGATGGATTCGGTGATCCGGGCTATCCCGCGAATACCTGTCCTCTCGACAATTGCCCGAGCATTTACAATCCGGGGCAGGAGGATGACGACGGAGACAATGTCGGTGATGTATGCGACAACTGCCTGTTGGTGCAGAATACCAATCAGCAGAATTCAGATGCAGATAGTCTCGGCGATGCCTGCGATAACTGTCCCAATGTAACCAACGCCGATCAGGCTGACGGGGACGGCGATGGTGTCGGTGATGTTTGTGACAACTGTGAGTTTACATATAATCCTCTGCAGGAAGATTCAGATGGCGACAATGTTGGCGACGCGTGCGATGTATGCCCATTCCACGAACTGGACGACTGCTGCAATCCGATCGGTTCGAACCTTGCGCCGGAGATAACATCGGCTGAATCAGACTCTGTTGTACCTAGTTTTGTCGATCCCTATGTCTACACGGCCACTGCAGTTGATCCCAACTGTGACGGTACTGATTTGGTGTTTTCGTTCGAAGACTATCCGTCATGGATGACGCCGAATGGCGCATCGATTAGCGGAATTGTCACTTGGATGACCGAAGACACGTCGTTCACGGTGATTGCATCCGATGGAGACCTAGATGACACATTGTATTTCACGCTTTACGTCGACAAGTCAAACGTTCCTCCTGTCATACTCGATGATTTTGATTCGCTACGGGTCACAACCTGGGCGCACTTCGGATACTATCCGAGTATCTTCGATCCGGATGATACGGTTTTCACGATTACTTATACTGAGATCCCGGACTGGACTCAGGTCAGGAATGACTCGGTTGTCGGGATCGTGGACTGGAGGTATTCCTCGCAGCCATTGACGGTCATCGTCGAGGATGAGTGCTGCGGAGACACGGCGTCGTTCCTTGTAACGATTCACGTCTGTGGTGACGCTGACGGTTCTGGTCGGGTTGACATCTCGGATATCGTATATATACTCGCGTATATATTCCAGGGAGGTCCTGCCCCGATCCCGACTGCTGACATGGGGGATGTGGACTGTACCGGCGGAGCCGAAGCAGTCGACATTGACGATGCTATCTACCTCTTGGAATACATATTTATGGGAGGAGTCTGGCCCTGCTACTACTGCCCGTTGTAGGCATGACTCACGGAATCGGCGAGGAATCTTGCCACTCGTGAAATAACTGGCAGCGCAGAAATAAAGCCCGGCGTGACGCAGATGTCCGCCGGGCTTTGTGTCTGAGCGACATGACTGGAAATGGATATGGGCTGCGATCTGCCTTGATGTGGGACAAAACCTACACATCCACACATAAGACAACGGCTGCCTTGTTGATGCATGCTTCCGGATTTGGACTAAGCCCTGACTGCACGCCGCAATTTCCATCTGATTCTTGTTCTTGCTTGCCTCAAGTGTGCCTATGCAGAATCGATTGCCCTTGAAGTTGGTTCTGATTTAAGTAAATACGTGAAAACTGTTGTCGATATAGATGGTAGAGAGGTCGGGGCATGATCGCAGGAGCGAGGACACTGAGCCTAAGGATATAGGCACTTCCTTCGATCATCCACCTTGCCTTACAGTGATCACGCTCTCTTGCGTTGTACATCTGTCGCACCGCAAACCTTGATCTTTGAAGATGTCTCAGGTGTGTGGATATATGACGCGATAGCATCATGATTGAGGATCCATGGAACAGTCAACAGGAAGATGGCCATGAGACAACAACACTTTGAGCATGAATCCATGCTTGCCGTAGGCGATCTTGAAGATCAGCAAATTCTGAGAGCCGTAGCACTAGACGACGAGCCGGAAGTCATTGAGACAATCATCGAATTGATGAAGGATTTCGGCTTCTATATTGTTGGCGAGACTGACCCCAGCAAAGCGTATTCGCTGATTCGCGATTTCCGTCCCGATGTCATTATTCTCGATATCTTGATGCCGGATATCGACGGGTACGAATTCGCTGGCTGGCTCGCTTCGGATGAGAATATCAGCAAGATTCCGATCGTCTATGTGACATCGAAAGATTTCAGAAATGATCTGTGCCAGAGTTTCGCCCGGGGAGGCACGATGTATGTGAAGAAGCCGTTTCTGGCAGAGGAGCTAGCCGATTCTCTCAGGATTGCGATTTCGCTGGCAAGGGCGATCTGAATCACAGTTTTGCACTTCAGTTATTTCTGTCGCCGCCGATATAGGTAATGTATGAGTATGAAGATTGGAACAGTAGGCCGTACGAAAACGGCTAATATTCTGGTAATCGACGATGAATCGGAGATCACGCAGATTATAGAAGCTTTTCTGCAGAATGCCGGTTACAGCGTCGCTACCGAGAACTCCTCCGTGATGGGGATCGAAAGGGCAAAGGAATTCAAGCCCGATCTGATCCTTCTTGATATCATGATGCCTAATATGGATGGGTATCAAATCTGCAATGAGCTGAAAAAGACGCCAGAAACGGCATCAATTCCAGTGATTTTCCTTACAGGCAAGGACACGCGCGACGACAAGGGCAGGTCGTTCCAGGTTGGCGGCGATATGTTTGTTAAGAAGCCGTTTTCCTGCGAAAGACTCCTCGAAATCGTCACGATCGTTCTGGCATCAATCGCAAAATAGAGGGCGGTTTTTTTTCTTGACAAAATTGGTGCAGTGCACCATAATGACAGTATGACGTATGTGTTAAAGAGATATTCCAATCGGCGGCTCTACGACCCTCAGCAGGCTCGCAACGTCACTTTAGAGGAGGTCTCCGAACTGGTGCGCGCGGGGAGGAAGGTCAAGATTGTCGATAGCTCGAGCGGTGACGATCTGACGCTAAGAGTCCTCGCACAGACTTTTCTCTACACCTTGAAGGGTTGGAAAGACGACAGGAAGTCTCTTGAAGTGCTGAAGGTACTGATTGCTGAAGGAGGAGAATCGAGCATGGATATTTTGAAGAAAACAATACTCGCCTCACTGGGTGCATTCGAGGTGACAAAGCAGAAGGCTGAGGAGATCATCGATCACCTGATTCAGAAAGGTGAGGTCTCGTCAGCACACAGGGCAGATGCTGTAGTCGAGCTGCTCGACAAGGCTCAGGAGTCGACTAAGAGCATTCGAAACAAGGTTTCTGACGAGATCACGGCTGCAATCGAGAAGATGAAAGTCGCGAAGAAAAAGGATCTTGAAGTTCTTGAGGCCAAAGTCGATGAGTTGATCGTGACAGTCGAGAAACTTGAGGGACGGCTGAAAGATTCTAGATGAGCAGCAGGCAGTGGGACTCCTGAATGCCACATCGGTTTGCCGCAATGCGTTCGCACCGGTCTGCCTGATTGGGCATCCGATTGCGAGTGTGAGAGTTTTCTCACATAATTTCTCTTGACTCAACATCTGCTTCGTTGTACCTTTTTACTAAGTACGGTATTCCATCCCCGCACCTCTCTGAAAGTGCACTGGTATCGCCGCCGAGTCGGAAACAGTGGATATGCAGGTCCTGTGACCCGTTATTCTGCATCTCTTGAGTGAGCACAAAAGGGACACCCGCCTGCGCAACCTGACAGGACGGTGCTTGTAACATGCGGGAGTCTATTCCGCAAATTACAAAATGGACCGGACATCATCGCGCAGACAACAACTCAAGAAGGCTGACTGATCTAAACGACAGCCGTCTCGCTGTCGTTTGGGCTGAAAGCTTCTTGTATGCCGGTTCATCGGCATTCCTTCTTCTGATATCGAGCCTCTATCCCGTCTACTGGTATGTCTCATGCATTGCGCTTGTCCCGCTGCTGTATCGGATCATCTGGGCATCCACGGCAGAATCCCTCCGTCTCGGATTTCTGTTTGGACTTACTTATGGATGCGTAGCATTCGCTGGTGGTTTGCTTGAAGCTCCAGTCGCGGTGCTGCTGAAGCTCGCTACCTGCACAGCGCTCCTGGCTCTTTTCGCATGGGGGATATCCCGGACAAGGGATAAGCTTGGATTCAATCCCGTGATCGTTGCCTTGATCTGGATTGTGTTTGAGATCACGCTGGTTAGACTCGGCCTTCTGAGTTCTCCTCTTGCCGAATCCGGTATCCAATCCGAATCGTTGCTTCACGGCATGGCAGTCCTGTTCGGATTCTTGATTGTCTCGTTTGCGATCGTATGCTTGAATGCGGTCATTGCGGCATTCTTAAACCTGTGCATGTCGGATGAAAGCCGCCGTGAGGCAGCTTCCGACGATGATTCATCAGCGCTTGAATCAATACAAAGAGCAGTAGATTTGCTTCGAGGTTTCTTCTTCTTACCGGAGGGACGAGCGCCGCCGAATTGACGCCGCTACGAATTTGGTGATCAATTGGAAAACAAGACAGATTGTGCATCCAAGAATGCATGGAACAGTATTAGTAGAAGCAAAGGGAAGGGAACGATAATGAGAAGTACGCATTTGACATTGCGAATGTTGCTGGTAGGTGTATTCCTATTCGCTCCAACGCTTAGTGCTTTTGCTGACGCCAAGCAGTTGAGACTCGAGTCGATAAACGAGTCCGCAATCAATTTGAACGGTCTTGAGAGAGAGTTTGCTCAAAGAGCAGATCTTTTGGGGTTGAGCCCAATCAATGACATCAAAACTGTTGCCATAAGTGACAAAATATCGAGAGTCACCTCTATGGCCATGGCTCAATTTCAGCAGAATGAGATTAGCAGTACTTTCTTTCTTCGAGAGGATCGATTTATAATCAAAGACATGGCCGGTCAAACCCACACGATAGCTTCACATGATATCTCCATGAGGAACGTAGGCGACCGATTCACAGTCGACTTGACGTTCAAACTTCCGCCTAGTTTCGACAAGGCAGTCGGATTCAGAACCGGAATAGCGGGCTTACAGATCACGCGCACCTCAGTCTTCGATTTGCCTGGCCTCTTGGAGCTGCTTGAATCAGGGGATCAGGATGCAATCCAGGCAGAATTGCATAGACTGACCAGCATGACCCAGAACTTAACCGAAACGGTCACTGTAACGCGACCCGACGGCACAAGGAAGACATATCCAGCTGAGCAGTTCAATATAGCCGAGATAATGGGATTCTGGAGCTGCATCCAGTGTATTATTGACTGCTTTGCCGATTGGGACATATCATGGTCCGGTGCTGGTTGTGTAGCTGCATTTACTGCAGTCTGTGCGTTGGTATGTGGTCTTCCACCATCTCCCGCATGCGTAACTTGTATAGAGACGGCACTGACCACCTGCGATTTCGAAGCTGCAATCGATGAAGTTGACGCTCTCGTCGAATGTCTGGTGGGCTGCTTATTCGATAAGGACGCCATCGCTCAAGGCTGTCCCAGCTTGACCGAGTACGGCTTGATTGCGCTTGCTGTCCTTCTGATGATCGCCGCAATTTGGATGATCAGGAAGCGAAGAATCAGAACGCCCGCTTGATAGAGGATGTTTTGCGCTTTCTCACTAAGGGCAGATCAGGGGCGGGGAAACCCGCCCTTTGATTTGTCCACTATGATGCTTGACTTCATATCAGATTCGGGGCATATTGTGACATCATGAAGAAAGATATTGTATTTGCAGCAAGCGACGGTGAGAGGCTCAGGTCGACTATTTTCGGTCAGGATAATCTTGGAAAGGGACCATGCATCGTGTTTGTGCATGGCTTCAAAGGATTTAAAGACTGGGGATTCTGGCCATATATGGGGAACTACTTCGCCGATCGGGGCTATATTGTAGTCTCATTCAACTTCTCCCACAACGGAGTAGGGGAGAGCTTGACAGAATTCGATGAGCTCGACAGATTCTCAGAGAACACATTCTCGCGTGAAGTGAGGGAGGTCTGCGAAATCGTCGATGCTTGCCGTAGCGGTTTCTTAGGTGATATTGGCGATCACAGAATCGCTCTGCTCGGTCACAGCCGAGGCGGAGGAATATCGCTCGCGGCGGCGCGACAGAATCCTGAAGTTGCGGCGGTCGCGCTCTGGTCATCGGTTGCGGATTTTAACAGATATTCTGAGAAGCACAAAGAGAAATGGCGCAAGACCGGCCATTTCGAAGTTGTGAATCAGCGCACCGGTCAAGTGATGCGTCTCAATGCATCATTGCTTGAAGACCTCGAAGAGCACAAAGATAATTTGCTCAATATCGAAAAAGCCATCCGTGAACTAAACCGTCCGCTGATGATCGCTCACGGCGAGCAGGATATTTCGGTGACGGTCGCTGAAGGGGGGAAGCTGCTCGAATGGTCCGATAAGAATCGCACCGAATTTCATATTATTCCGAAGACCGGCCATACATTCGGAATAGTGCATCCGTTCGCCGGAAGCAGCACAGCTCTTGATTCAGTGCTCGAAAAGACAGAGTCCTTTTACGCGAAGAACTTGAAATAGCAATCTTATATACTGTGGATGTTCGGACACTTGCTCGCGCATTGGTTCAGGTGACTGTATGAAATATGCCGGACTCTTATGTCGTTTTGTTGCACTCGTGATTGACTTCATGATTCTCAGTGCAGTCTTCTTTCCCGTCACGAGGATCGTGAAAGGTGTTTGGATTATGAGTGCGAGCGATCACTTGTGGAGCCACGGGCTCTTCATCTCCGATCCGCTCTGTATCATCTTCTTCGTAGCCATCGTCGGTTATTTTATCGTGGCGGAGGCATACTTAGGCGCCACAGTCGGCAAATTCGCCGTCGGTATTCGCGTAATCCAGGTCGGTGGCGGTAAGCCGGGAATGTTGAAGAGTAGCCTGAGAAATGTGCTCAGAGTTGTCGATTCGCTACCCGCACTTAACGCCGTTGGTGTAGTGCTGATACTGACTTCCGATGAGAACGCGCGATTCGGCGATCGCATCGCGGGAACTCGTGTGACAATGCTTGATGGCAAGTAAGCGATGCGTGTTATGATGAGAATTGGACGTCGATAGGCAAATCTCCGATTCGACAGGCTAACAGTTCGAGCGAACCGGGGATTTCCTCGGATGCTGAAGATCGTAGTTCATGATGTTCCGGGTTTCGAGTATCTTCTGGATTAGTCTTTCGCTTTCAGGGGTCAGATTGATAAACTTGTACCCGGTTTGATAGAGCCCTGTCAGGCTGTTGAACCTGGTCCACTTGGCCTGAGCATCGAATTCCAATTGATCAGATCCGTTGATTTTCTTTGGCAGCTTCACTCTGCAGGAAAATATGCGGGGCAATTCGACTGGATCCTCAGAGATCATCATAATGCCGCTAATCGACATATTGAGTATTCGCCCGACCGTCTGGTTCATCACTCGATCGAACACCATGAGGTGGTCGTATAGTCGCTTTCTGCCGTGATTTCGCTCATCTCGTGTCATGGTATCTCCCGAATCAAAATGCCCACAGAACTTGACTGTATGAATATTATCGGACAGAAACAGGTGTGACTTCAGCTTTAGGGGCGCCGGATTGCTGTTGAGAAAAAGAGTATGAGTTCCAGAGACCTACCGAAATCGGCGGCACCAGTCGCAAATCGCGGCCAATCTGAAATGACCGTCAGGAAGGGATTCTTGTCGGTGCCAGGAATTCATCAGTCATCAATCCGGGTGTCATCATTTTCAAGATAATCTTCATTTTAGTGAGTGCTCATACGCCGACTGACGAAGTGAAACTTCTTGGTCATCTCGATAACTGCTTTTCCCGTTCGTTGAGTACCCTACACACGACACACAGCGATTTGTTTCCAGTTCCTTCGAGTCTCTCTTTCTTAGTAATCATCCAGCCTCGCGTGCACTTCTCATTGTTGTGATAGCAATCTTCCTTCTCCGAAAACCACAACTTGACAGCTGACATAAGTCCTCCCCGGAACTGGGTATATTTTACCACCGAAAAGAAACAAATGTACACTGTCAGAACTTGTCAGTGGAAAGTCAGAAAGGTGAGCAATTTCATCTGATTCCATATGATTGTACCTTGGCGGTCACACGGTTTCCCCTTGCATCTACCAACCAGTCAGCTATATTGAATCTGTACCATTCAGTCCATCGCTGCACTGCTTGATTTGAGGAAACGCACATTGGTATCTGCTCGGGAGGAAGTGATGAAAAAGGTAATAGTCGTGTTGTTGTTCCTGATGGGATCGCAGCTAAGTTATGGTACTGTCATGTATGTTCCATCGAAACAGCCTCTCGCGCAGTTTATCGCGTGGTACTTGGGAGCTGCGGATTATATGAGGTCCATGTCGTATCCACGTTTTTCCTTGACAATGACTAACTTGTCAACTTATATGTGAATCCAAGTGACTAACAGATTCGGCCGATGTTTGCAGACACAAATCACAGAGACCGCTCATGGCTACGTGAGAAGGTCCATAGACATACTAACTGTGATGTGTAAGCGAATCTACAAGTGTTTATAGCGACGATGCAGAGCGACAAATGATGAGGAAACAACTTCTGCTGTCCGTTCTATGCATTGTTTTGATTCAGAACAGTGTATTCGCAACTGAGAGGGGGAATGCTTCAAGCATCGAAAAGCCTCGTTACTCTATGAATGATATATACTGGCGATGCTCCATCGACACATCCGCTTTGTCATTTCACGATCTATTCACTAACAGCGCAATTCGGATTTATCAGAAGTATGTCA
>JAHJOQ010000047.1 GCA_018820315.1 Candidatus Zixiibacteriota bacterium
CGACGAATCAATGCCCATAAACTCATTACCAAAGTCATTGAAGGTGTTAAGTTCGTTGATGGAGAAATAAAGGAAGCTGCATAACTGGAGAACTTGAGGATACTATCAAAACAATCATCCACAACTCTTGACAATATCTCCAGTGGGAGCAGTGGGGAGGTCTAAGGCGAAGCTTACCAAGCGCTATCACGCTGAGTTGCTTTGTAGTCGTTGGAACGTAGCAGATCTGTATCGTAGATTCAAAGCTGCTGCGGATAGAGGAAAGGACTACGGACTCGCAAGTGGGTTCTACTTCAATGAATTCGAGATGCGAAGGCGCTGGCACCATGAGCAGTGTACCAGTGAACACGTAAATCGCGACAATTTGTCCAGGGTGGCAGTCTGTTATCTTCGCTGGTTGACATATTCAACATACAAGTTTCTCGCCGGTTATGGTGAGAAGCCTCTTTGGAGTTTCCTGTGGCTATGTACCTTTGTCGTCATATTCGCCGTGTTGAATCTCTTCGCGGGCATTCAAGTCCCCTCTATGGGTACGATTAACTATGATTTGAGACTGTCATTGCCAGACTTTGGCTGCTTATTTCACCATTTCTGCTATGCAATTCTGATAACACTCCAGCGTTTCATCCCCGTATCCTATGTATCAAGTCAAATCCCTTTATTAAGGCCTGCGGATTCGGGAATTCTGGACATCGGACTGACACTCCTCAATACAGTAATGCTGGTTACCATGATCGTATTCACCGGCATTGGCCTGAAACGCCACTTCCGCAGGTTCTAACAGCGTGCAGGTTCCCCCAGAAACCGATTGACATTTTCGAGCGCAAGAACCATTATGGGCGTCATGATTCTGTGTGATTTCACGCCAAGGAGGTTACGATGGCTCAAACACTTGCATATAAAATCCTGACAAAACACCTTGTCGATGGGGAGCTCATACCGGGCAAGGAAATCGGCATCAAGATCGATCAGACTTTGACACAAGACGCAACCGGTACAATGGCTTACCTTCAGTTCGAGGCGCTCGGCCTCGAGAAGGTCAAGACCGAACTGTCGGTATCCTATGTCGATCACAACACGCTGCAGAGCGGTTTCGAGAATGCCGACGACCATCTCTATCTGCAGACCGTCGCCTCGAAATACGGCATTCACTTCTCACGTCCCGGCAATGGCATCTGCCATCAGGTGCATCTGGAGAGATTCGCGGTTCCGGGTAAGACCCTTCTCGGATCAGATTCTCACACCCCAACCGCAGGCGGACTCGGCATGATCGCCATGGGCGCCGGTGGGCTCGATGTCGCAGTCGCAATGGGTGGCGGACCATTCTATCTCCCCTGCCCGAAAGTCGTGGGAGTTAAACTTACCGGCAAACTCAAGCCGTGGGTATCGGCTAAAGATATAATCCTCAAGGTTTTAGAGATTCTCTCCGTCAAGGGCGGAGTCGGCAATATCATCGAATATCACGGTTCCGGCGTCGCGACTCTTTCTGTTCCGGAAAGAGCGACAATCACGAATATGGGCGCTGAACTCGGCGCAACGACATCACTCTTCCCATCCGACAAAATGACAAAGCAGTTCTTAGAATCGCAGGATCGCGCGAAGGCATTCAAAGAGATGGGTCCGGATGAGGACGCGGTCTACGACAAGCTCGTCGAGATTGATCTGAACAAGCTCGAACCGATGATCGCACAGCCACACTCACCGGACAACGTCGTCCCGGTCAGCAAAGTTGCCGGAACACCGGTGAACCAGGTCTGCATCGGATCGTGCACGAATTCCTCGCTGAAAGACCTCTCTCTCGTTGGTGCGGTTCTGAAAGAGAAAGCTGTATCCCCAAAGGTGTCTCTCACAATCTCGCCCGGATCAAAGCAGGTATTCAGAATGGCTTCCGACAGTGGAGCATTGACAAACATGATTGCTGCGGGCGCGAGAATTCTCGAGTCCGCCTGCGGACCCTGCATCGGCATGGGACAGTCGCCGCCATCGGGGGGCGTCTCTGTGAGGAGCTTTAATCGTAATTTCGTTGGAAGGTCCGGCACGAAGGATGGTCAGGTGTATCTCGCATCACCGGAGACCTGTGTCGCAACCGCGATCAAGGGCAAGATCACCGATCCACGTAAGTTGGGGAAATTTCCAACATTGCGTACTCCGAAGAAATTTATGATCGATGACAGGAGTGTCCTTAAGCCATCAAAGAAGCCTGAGACTGTCGAAGTCAGGCGCGGACCGAACATTGCGCCGCTTCCGACGCGCGGACCGATGCCCAATTCTATAACAAGCAAGGTGCTTCTGGTGCTCGGCGACAATATCACCACGGATCATATCATGCCGGCGGGCGCGAAGATTCTCCCGTTCAGGTCAAATATTCCCAAGATCTCGGAATTTGTCTATTTCTATGTCGATGAAACATTCGCGACACGCGCCAAAGAGGCGAAAGCCTCTGCCGTTATCGGCGGCGACAACTACGGTCAGGGATCATCCCGCGAACACGCAGCTCTCGCACCGATGTATCTCGGATTCCAGTTTGTGCTGGCGAAGTCATTCGCGAGAATTCACAAGACCAACCTTGTCAATTTCGGAATCCTGCCGCTGCAGTTTGCGAACGTAGACGACTACGAGAAGATCAAGCAGGATGACATGCTACGAATCGACAACGTACCGGAGACTTTGAAAAAAGGCGCTGATCTCACGATCAAGAATGAGACTCAGGGGTACGAATTCATGGCGACCTATGATCTCTCGGCACGCCAGGTCGAGATTCTCTGCTCCGGAGGATTGCTGAACCACACGAAGAACCGAGGTTGAGATGGACAGCGACGGGAGCGAATCAAAAAAAACACCATTGTTCGACAAGCATGTCGCGCTGAAAGCTAAGATGGTAGATTTTGCCGGGTTTCGTATGCCGGTCCTCTACAACTCAATCAACGCCGAGCACCTTCTGGTACGAGAGAAAGTCGGCATTTTCGATCTGTCGCACATGGGTGAGTTTTTCGTGTCCGGCAAGGATGCGGAGAGCTTTCTTCAAAAGGTGACCGTCAACGATGTCTCGGCTCTGCTGGAGTGGCAGATTCAGTATAGCTGTATGTGTTACCCTGATGGCGGAATTGTTGACGATCTTCTGGTGTATCGATTGCCGGATCGCTATATGCTGGTGGTCAATGCGGCCTGTCTCGATAAGGATTTCGCATGGCTTAAGCAGAATCTGTCGGGAGACGTGAAACTCGAAAACGACTCCGATGATTACGGACTGATCGCGATCCAGGGTCGCAAAGCCCAGAAAGTTCTGGCGAAGCTGACCGCATTCGATCTCGACTCGCTGCCGTTCTACTGGGCAGCGACAGCCGACATTGGCGGGCATGAGATGCTGTTCTCACGAACCGGATACACTGGCGAGGATGGTTTCGAACTGTATGTTCCCGCGGACAATTGCGCGGATGTGTGGGCTAAAGTGATCGATGCTGGTCGAGAGTTCGAGATGGGACCGATCGGTCTCGGCGCGCGCGACTCGCTCAGACTCGAAATGAAATACATGCTCTACGGCAACGATATCGACAAGACCACCGATCCAATTTCGGCTGGTCTTGGTTGGATTGTCAAGCTGGATAAGGGCGATTTCATTGGGCGCGACAACATTGAATCAGTCAGGACCAACAAGCCGGAATCGAAGCTTGTGGCTTTCGAGATGCTCGAGAAGGCGATTCCCCGCAAGGACTACGTTATAATCGGCGAAGGTTCCGAAATCGGGACCGTAACATCGGGTGGATTCTCGCCCAGCATTCAGAAGGGTATCGGACTCGGCTACGTGACGCGCGAATTTTCGAAGATCGGAAGAGGGCTTGCGATTTTGATTCGAGGAAAAGAAGTCCCCGCGATTGTCGTCAAGCCACCATTCTACAAAGAGGGTTCACACAGGTAATAATATATGAAGGTAGAACTCTATTTCACGCATTCCGGTCTCGCGGAGAGCGATCTTTCCGGCAAGACAGTGGTCATAATCGATGTCCTGCGTGCCTGCACCGTCGTATGCTCGGCATTCGCAGCGGGATGCCGCGAGATCATACCGGTGAAGACGATCGGTGACGCTTCAATGCTGGCTGCCAATCTCGACCGTGAAGTAGTGCTGCTCGCCGGTGAGCGCGACGGCCACAAGATCGACGGTTTCGATCTCGGAAATTCTCCGTTCGAATTTACGGAGGATATCGTAAGAGACAAAATCATCATCCTCGCTTCGACCAATGGGTCCAAAGCCATGGTTCTCGGATCGGGTGGTGATTCGTGCTATGCCGCATCCTTTGTGAACATATCCACCGTAGTGGACCAAATCAAATGCGACGGCATTGACACGGCAATCATATGTTCCGGTAAAGAGTCGAAGTTCTCGCTCGAGGATGCGCTCTGTGGTGGGATGATCCTGTCTAAGCTCGGCGATCAGGCTAATATGGCAAACGATGCCGCCTCGGTGGCTCTGAAACTCTATGAAGCTCATCGGGATAACCTTGCCGGTGCTTTGCGCCAATGTGATCATGGTCGATATTTGGCATCTATCGGATTCGGATCAGATATTGATTTCGCAGCAAGTGTTGACACATGTTGTATTCTGGCGTCATGGGATAATGGCCGACTGATCGCCAGAAATGGCTGCTGAAACAAATAGTCCATTAACGATGTATGATGTGTGATGGGATTATTGAAATGAACAGACTAGCGTATCTGATACTTGCACTTGCAATCGGTATTGTCTTCCCGGCTCACATTGCCCAGGCGGGCAACAGGGTCAGTGTCGAGCTATCACTGCTGCAGAAAGTGGATGACAAGCAGGCGACTCGTGTAGTATCGGATACAGCATCAGTACCTGATGATGGCGCTCTCACCGTACAGTTGGGAAATCTCGTGTTTGATCTCGAACTTCTTTCAGTATCGGATGAGGCGGTGAATCTCAGGATCGAGATGATCACGTCCGGCCCCGGCACGAAGCGGTTCTTCGCATCGTATATTGTTCCCTACGGACTCCCGATCATTATCGACTCTGTGATAGTCAGGAACAAGTCGCTCTATCGCGCATCGGTTACGCCACTCGCTATCTGCGAAATCGAGAGAGAATGTCAGCACGATGTTACCGATACTACGGCGTTCCTCTCAGATCCTGCGCCCCATTTCCAGATATACTACGTGCCGGAGTCGCTCGGCGATTATCACTGGAACGGACTGCGCGCTTACCTTGAAGAGGAAGGCAGGGCGCTTGACAGACTCTGCAGGTTCGATGATCCGCAACCGACCAGTTTCTTCATCCTGCCGTGCAGGCCGACGTCGGTTCATTTCGACAAATATTACGACTTCGCAATCGACCCTGTCAAAGACAACGTGATGGCGATTTACAATCACGATGAGAAGCATGTCTCTTCATTGCCGGTTAACATGTTGAAGTTCTATCGCTACTGGGGATATGCTCCGAGGTTTTTCGCGGAAGGTATCGGTGCTTTCGCAGATTTCAATGACTTCTATCTCAAGGAATACTTGGGCAAGCATTCTCTGCCGGATCTGAGAAAGTACTTCAACTCGGAGGCGTTTCTTGCTTTCCCGGACAGAGAAGTGATGCGGCAGGCAGCAGGATCCTTCTGCAACTATTTGGTCAGCCGATACGGTATCACCAAATTCAAGGAATTCTGGGATATCTCGACTGATTTGACTGCGGCCAGCGATCTTGCAAGTGTCTATGACATATCCGCCGACTGGTTGGTTGGTGAATGGGAGCAATATCTGAACACCTTGAAAATAGATAACCGGTTGTTTCGATATCACGCGCAGCGATTGTCTCACTTGAGAGACTATGAAGAGGCGAACAGGCTGCTGTTGATCCGGTTCAAAGCGACCGGCGGAGACAGAGAGCAGATGCTGGAAATCGGCAATTACTTCTATTTGCTCGGGGATTACGAAAACGCTCAGGAGTACTTCGGCAAGGTTCTTCGGGAGGATAGTGTCAAAGTGACCGATGTTCTCACTTACGCAAACATGCTCCTGATGAACGGCAAGCTCGACTCCGCCCTCACGTGGTATGGCAAAGCTATTCTACAAGATTCGACTGAGGGAGTAGCGTACTATAAGACAGGCAGGATATATCATCATCTTGGCGATCTGGACAAGGCTTTGGAGTACTATCACAAAGCCGCCGCTGAATCCGAAGATCTCGGTGTTGTAATCGATGCACAAATCGGGATTGGTCTCTGCCTGCGCGAGCTCAACGACGAAGATTCTGCAAGTGTCTATTTTGCTTCGGCACTGAATGGATCCAAAGTCATTATGGTAGGAGGCGATCCAAAGCCAGCGGCTATTATGCGAGCCGGTGAGGCATTCCTGCAACTCGGTCAACCTGAAGCTGCTATCGAACATCTCGAATTCGCAATTTTCGTCGAAGAGAGGCTATTCTATATTGGCAGGATGGCATTGGCTCTCGGCGAGGCTTATGACTTGCTGGGAAACAGAACCGCTGCGATTGAGTCTTACAATCTGACAAAATCAGCTCCCGGCGGATATCTGTTCCGTGAGGAAGCCGACAAATACATATCCAAACCGTTCACGTTGAAACGATAGCTGCTTTCGATGGGTTTTCTTAACAGTCTTCTTCTGTTCTTCGGTCTGTTTGCCGCGGTACCTATTCTGATTCATTTGCTAAATCGTCAGCGCGTCAAGCTGGTCTACTTTTCATCTCTCAAGTACCTGAAGAATCTTCAGAAGACCCGTATGAGGAAGCTGAGGATCAGACAGCTTCTGCTTCTTCTGCTCAGAATGCTGATCATATTGGTTATCGTAGCGGCTTTTGCGCGGCCGACGATCCAGGGAGGATTCTCCGCTGGTTTGGGATCTGCAGCCAAGACGTCTGCCGTCATCCTCCTGGACAATTCGCTGTCCATGTCTGCGGAGACTCGGGATGGTTCCCTATTCGAGTCAGGACGTGATTTTGCTGCTGAACTGCTCGGCGCCTTCAGTGAAGGCGATGAAGTTTTGGTGGCTACATTCAATACGGACTTGAGCCCTGTCACTGATGGATTCGCACTGGACTATACCGTAACCGAGAGACTGATTCGGCAGGCAGCTTTGTCTAACCGCGCAACAGACGCACAGAGCACCCTCGCCGATGTTTTCGAACTGATGGAAGGCTCCAGAAACCTCAATCGCGAGATTTACATAATCTCCGACTTTGCAGAGACAGGCTGGGGCGATTTCGCGGGCACAGCATTTCAGACAACTCCGGATGGGACTCGCCTGTATCTCGTTCCAATAGTCGATCCCGAGCCGGACAACTTGAGAGTGACCAGCATCGACTTCGGAAGACAGCTGATTTATCCGAATCGTCCCGTCGAAATTAAGGTCGGATTAGCAAACGATGTTCAGAAAAGGGCTGCCGGTTTGCTGGCCAGTCTCTATGTCGATGGCGCAAGGGTGAGCCAGTCCGACTGCGATATTCCCGCCTTAGCAAAGAATGAGATTGTGTTCGCACACTCGTTTACCAGTGCCGGATTGCATGACGGATATATCGAGCTGCCGGATGACGCAATAATCGCGGACAACAAGCTGTATTTCACTCTAAGCATCCCGGAGCAGCTAAAAGTCCTCGTGGTCGGAGAAAACGAGTCGGACAATCTTTATTTCAAGTTGGCAGTGAAACCCCAATCCGACACACCGACACAGATTGTCCTGAATTCCATCGGGCTGTCATCGCTCTCCGGTGAAGACCTCTTCTCATATGATTGCATAGTGCTGAATGGCATGAAGTACCTCTCTGAAGCGGGGTTTTCTGCAATAGACAATTTCGCAGCGTCAGGCGGAAGATTGCTGATATTTCTTCCCCCGGAAGGGGATATGAAATTCTATGGTTCGAGAATCGCGAAGAAGTACTTCGGAGTCGATCTGATCGGACCGGAGTTAATCGAAAATCAGACCGGCTATTTTTCTCTGGAACGGCTGGCGCTTTCTCACCCCATCTTCTCGCGATATTCGGAGATTGAGAAGGAGAACCTTCCGAAAATCAAGTTCAAAGACATTGTCAAAATGAAGCCCTCGACATCGACAAAAGTGCTCGGATGGTATTCAACAGGTACTCCCGCAATCGTTGAGTCTGACTGGGGACAGGGTCGTGCAGTGATGTTTGCAAGCGATCTGCGACTGAAATCGAATGAGCTTGTGCAACACCCGCTCTTCGTAACCTTTGTCAACCGGGCAATAGAATATCTTGTGGCCGACATGACCAGAGTTGTGGAGCGGTATCATTCGGGTGATATCGTTGAGCGAAACCTGTCTGATCTCGCACATGATCAGCAGCTTGAGTTGATCGCACCGGATGGCGCTCGCAGCTATGTTACACCGAATTTTTCCGGTAAGTCTGCCTATCTGTCGATAACAGATGCCGATCCACCCGGTATATACACAATTGCGGCTGGTGACAATATCGCAGATCAATTCGCCGTGAACGTGCCTGTTGACGAGACGATCCAGCGGTATATCGATCCCGGTACAGTTTCCGGCGAGCTCGCATTTCTCGATCCGGAAATACTCGAAACGGAAGATGATGGCTTCCTCGAAGTCATCCGGCAGAACCGCTTCGGGCAGGAGATCTGGAGACCGTTTCTGCTGATAGCCCTCGCATTGCTCGCTGCCGAAATGGTCATAGCCCGATCCGGAAATCGGCCGACCGACACCCAGAATTAGTCAATAGAGTTGACAAGTCCCCTATCTGTCGTAAATTCCCCATATTGTGATACTTGCCACTCTACATAAGATCTCGAAGTCATTTGCCGGGATTGATATTTTTACCGGAATAAGCCTGCAGGTGAAGACCGGTGACAAAATCGGCTTGATCGGACGCAATGGCATCGGCAAGACGACGCTCTTTCGGATTCTCCTCGGAGAGCTTTCTGCCGACGCGGGAGAACTTGCCAGAGCAAAGGGAGTACGGATCGGATATCTCCCCCAGGAGGTTCGACTCGACAAGAGCTTGACCCTGCTCGATGAAGTGACCGATGCCTTCAGCCATCTCATCGGCATGAAGAAACGCATCGAAGAACTCGAATTAATCATAGCGTCTGGTGCCGACAAGGCCATCCTTACCGAGTACGGACACCTTCAGGAACGGTTTGAACGTGAAGGCGGGTTCACCTATCAATCTCGAATAGAGGACGTGCTGACCGGCCTCGGATTTCTCGAGGAAGAATTCCAAAAACCGCTCAACCTTTTTTCCGGAGGCGAGAAGAGTCGCGCATATCTCGCAAAACTGCTGCTGTCGCTGCCCGATATCCTGCTTCTCGACGAGCCTACGAATCATCTCGATATCAGTTCAACCGAATGGCTCGAATCATATCTGATAGAGCTCGATGCCGCTGTGATAATCGTCTCGCACGACAGATTATTCCTTAATCGCACGACAAAGCTGACGCTCGATTTCAGACCGGATCGCATCGAAGAATATGCCGGCAATTTCGATTTCTATCTCAAAGAACGTAAGGCAAGGCAGGAACAGCAGTCCAAGCTATATCAGCGACAGAAAGAAGAGATACTGCGGATCGAGGATTTCATTCATCGCAATATCGCAGGGCAGAAGACCAAACAGGCTCAGTCACGGAGAACAATGCTCTCCAAAATCAAGCGACTCACATCTCCGGAAACGGATGGCAAAGCCGCCACGTTGCGAATCGAATCCTCGGGACGCAGCTACAGGAAACTCCTCGAAGTGAATGGACTTTCGAAGTCATTCGTTGGCCGCACGATATTCTCCGACATCTCGTTTGAAATCGAACGCGGTGAGAAAATCGGCCTGATAGGTCCTAACGGCAGCGGCAAATCGACGCTGGTGAAGATCATCACCGGCGAACTGGAGCCGGATGACGGTGAGTTCACGATCGGCGGAAATGTAAAGCCTGCGTACTTCGATCAGGAGCTTTCGATTATTGCTACTGACGACACGGTGCTCGATTCGATCTGGGAGGAGAAACCGCTTGCCGAAGCAGGCGAATTGCGGAGCTATCTCGGACGATATCTCTTCTCCGGCGAAGATGTTTTCAAGAGTGTGTCGGCGCTCTCTGGTGGCGAGAAAAGCAGGCTTGCTCTCGCTAAAATATTCCTGCTGCCTGCAAATTTCCTGATTCTCGATGAGCCAACCAATCATCTCGATATCCCGTCAAGCGAACGGCTTGAAGAGGCACTCGCTGAATATGATGGCGCGGCTCTCATCGTGTCACATGACAGATTCTTTCTCGATAAAACTGTGTCGAAGATCTTCGCGCTCGAAAATGGGTCACTGAGAGTCATCGACGGAAACTACTCCGAGTATGTGAGGCTGAGGGAAGCTCAGGATACGGCTGTCCGTACAGAGACTGACATCGAGGAACGAATGATCGAAAAAGAGGCTCGACTCAACGAATGGAAAGACCTCAAGGAGAAGCGCCGGGTTCGCAAACAATTCGAGAAGCTTGAGGATGACATCCAGAAGAAGGAGCAGAAGATGCTCGCCATCCTCGACATGCTTGAAGATGAGTCGATACAGAGCGATTGGGAAAGACTCGCCGAACTCCAGAAATCCAAGCAACAGATCGAAGCTGAGCTTGACGAGCTATTGAGACAATATGACGAATTCGACCTCGAAGAATAGACTGCTGATCCTGAACGGCTCGCCGATTCGAGGATCGACTACAGATGTGCTCTCTGAGCGAATTGCTGATGGCGCCGCTCAAGATGGATGGTCGCACGAGACTGTCTTCCTGAACGATCTTGTCATCAAGCCGTGCCAGTCATGTGGTGTACGAGAAGACGATGATCTCTGCATTTACCATGACGACCTCTACCCGGTTTACAAAAAGTTTAGTATCTGCGATGCAGTAGTAGCAGCGACGCCAGTGTATTTCGATACTGTCTCGGCCCAACTGAAACTGTTCATCGACCGCTGCAACTGCTATCGACCATTGAGACAATCACCATCCGGAGAGCATTTTCTCGAAAAGAGAGTCTGGAAAGAAAGACGCGGAATAATAGTTCTGGTAGGCGGTCCGAGACAAAAATATGACTGTGCAATGACTGTGATCAAAGGGTTCTTGATTTGGACAGGCGTGAAGTTTTTCGATTCACTCTGCTATTCGCACGAGAGCTGGGCAGCGGGCGCGGCAAAAGATGATCCGGACATCATGCACAAAGCATTCGATCTCGGCAGAAGCCTGACTGTTTAGGACATCTGCTGGTCGCAAAGTGGAGTTGCCGGAATTCAAACGGGTAAGGCGGCGATGAATGGCTGATATCTCGCTGATAAAAGTAGCATTCTGTACTCTTCTCGCGATTGGGTCTGTTTTATTTGCCACGTATGCTAGAGAAAGAAGCTGGGAGCAGAAGGCTCTTCGAGCATCGGTCACTGCAATAATCCCGATCAGATTCGTTCTTTGTCTTGGGATTTACATCTTATGGCCGGAGATGAATGCCCGCTCCGATGCAGTGCAGGTTTATCTGCCGGAGACACTGAAGCTCATCTCCGGGGAACTGCCATACAGGGACTTCGTCACCAGTTACTCTCCGTTGTTTTCGGCATTGCTTGCAATCCCGGTTATGATCTGGCAATCTGTCGGATCGATTGTTCTGACAATGCTCGTCATCGAAACAGCGATGTTAATCCTATATCTGAAGCGAAGCCGTTTATCTGATCCAGTCGACGGCTGGAGAGTCGCTTTTCTCTATCTCTTCTCCCCGATATCATTCTACTGGATCGGGCTTGTGGGCTACAATGGCTCCATAATCGCATTGTTCGCTATGCTCGGTCTCATTCTCGCCGAAAGGGGAAAACACGCGCTGTCAGGAGTCGCCTGCGGGCTTGGCCTGCTGTGTTCAAAACTTCTCGCCGTGCTCTCATGGCCGGCGGTAATACTCTACGACCGCCGCAATTGGCTAATGCGGTCAATACCGGTAGCAATCACACTGATCCTGCTTCTGGCACTCACTGCCGCAGGATTCGATACCTTAATGCCGATTAAGAAAGAATTCGGTAGGTACACCGAAGGGAATCTACTGTTTGTCATCTCACTTGTTCGCCCTGGCCTTGCTGGAAGCACATTCGGCAATATCTTTCCGCTCCTTGCATTTGTCATTCTGTTTAGTTTCTTCGCGTTCAAATTCGTAACAACCCGCGCAGCAGCCAACGTCAACAGATTCAATACATCATCTGCGTTCATTGCATTAATCAGTCTGCTATTCATGACTGTCAGCACAAAGACCTACTCCTTCTATCTTCCGATGATGTTGATATTCTTGATTCACGCTCTTGTGACGCGCTTACGATACTCAGGGCGGTTTCTGGCGCCCCTCGCAATCCTTGGATCGATCACTACGATCGAAACAGGCAGCTATCTCACACAGGCTGCAGATGACACAGGTGGTTCTTTGCAACTACCGAAGACGATCGTATTCGTCTTACTCAATCTGATCACGATCGCATGTTATGTTTATATGATGATTGAAAGTTATCGCGCGGCTACGGATACGGAGGAATGATAATCAGCGAGCGAATTCAGGAATCCTGATCAGAAGGTCTTGAACAGCCTCGACCAGCCGACTCTTGAAGGAAAATTGATAAGATTGTAGAATGGGATTGTCACTATCTTGTCGATGTATGGCGATGACCATTCGGGAGCGTTCGGGTCGTCCTTCCATGAGAAATAGACAATCATCGATTTGCCCTTGATCTTGCTTAGATCGACAAATCCCCAGAAGCGGGAATCTCTGGAATCATCTCGATTGTCGCCCATCACAAAATACTGCCCCGGTGGCACTTGCTTAGGGCCGAAATGATCCCGGGTCGAGAGTTCGCTCGGGATGATCCTGGAATCGATGTGTTTGGCGCCTACCGGATCCGGAACTGGCTGTCCGTCCACAAAAAGCTGCTTGGACTTGATCTCGACTATTTGTCCCTCGACAGCAACCACTCGCTTGATAAAATCCCTGCTCGGATTGAGTGGGTATTCGAAGACGATTACATCGCCGGGAACCGGATTCCGGAAGTGGTAGATGAACTTGTTTACAAACACGAAATCGCCGGTTTCCATGGTGTCTTCCATCGAGCCCGACTCTACTCTGTATGCCTGAACGACAAATACGCGCAGAATAGAAGCTATCACAAGCGCGATCAGAATCGCTTCAACATATTCCTTGACGCGATACCGCGCGCGTCTTTTCATCATGCGAGTCTTGCCGATAGTGGCGACCGCGTCAGATTGAAATTCTGTCATCAATTATGATGTCGGCACGCGGAGAGAATATATGAGTAGGAATCTAGTCCTTTTCGATCTGCAACACCGCGAGGAAGGCTTCCTGAGGAATCTCGACCTGACCAACTTGTTTCATCCGCCGTTTTCCCTCTTTTTGGCGTTCTAGGAGTTTTCTTTTGCGAGTGATATCTCCTCCGTAGCATTTCGCTGTGACGTTCTTGCGCAGAGGCCGGACAGTTTCTCGTGAAATAATCCTGGACCCGAGAGCAGCCTGGATAACGACCTCAAACATTTGGCGCGGAATGAGTTCGCGCAATTTAGAGCAGAGCTTCCGGCCCCAGGTCGCGGCCTTGCTGCGATGGATTATGTATGAGAAAGCATCGACCGGATCACCGTTGATCAAGATGTCGAGTTTTACGAGGTCAGATCGCTCAAAACCGCAGAAATCGTAGTCGAGGGAAGCGTAGCCGCGGGTCGTCGATTTCAGCCTGTCGTAGAAATCGAAGATTATCTCTGCAAGTGGCAGTCTGTAGCTGAGAGTGGCGCGCGTCGGATCAATGTACTCCGTCGTCTTGTATATGCCGCGACGCTCCTGTGTGAGTTTCATCACATTGCCGATGTACTCGGTCGGAGTGATAATCAGTGCGTTCACGTACGGCTCCTCGATGTAGTCGATCTCTGCTCTCGGCGGAAGGAAGGCCGGGTTATCGACGTAGATAAGGTCGCCCGACAGTTTCTTGACGCAGTACTCGACGTTGGGAACGGTGTTTACTATAGAGAGATCATATTCGCGTGTCAGCCGCTCCTGGATAATCTCCATGTGAAGAAGACCAAGGAAACCACACCTGAACCCGAATCCGAGAGCGACCGACGTCTCCGGTTCGAAGAGCAACGAGGCATCATTGAGTTTGAGCTTTTCGATAGATGCCCGCAGT
The DNA here is from genome assembly GCA_018820315.1 of Candidatus Zixiibacteriota bacterium. Taxonomy (NCBI): domain Bacteria; kingdom Pseudomonadati; phylum Candidatus Zixiibacteriota; species Candidatus Zixiibacteriota bacterium. Next base: position 14,168 of record JAHJOQ010000047.1, read on the forward strand.
TCCTCGTAGTTCTCCGCAACAGAAGGGTAAATGCCGGCGTAAACCATCGGCTTTATATCTCTGAATCCCGGAAGTGGCTGGATCTCTTTCTTCTTGCCGGTGAAAACCGTGTCGCCGACCTTTGTGTCGGAGATAATCTTGATCGACGCAATAACATACCCAACCTCACCGGCAGACAGTTTCTTCGTCGGTATATTCCGCATACGGAAAAACCCGAGTTCATCGACTTCGAATGTCTTGTTGTTGCTGTAAAACGCTATCTGATCACCGACATTGAGTACGCCATCCACTACCCGGATGTACGGGATCGCGCCTCGATACATATCGAATAGAGAGTCAAAAATCATCGCCCGCATCGGCGCTTCAGGATTTCCTTTCGGATGTGGAACCCTGCTCACAATAGCCTCAAGGACCTCTTCGATACCTATCCCCTGTTTGGCGGAGACAAGCAGAATCTCTTCCTCATCCACTCCGAGAAGATCGACAATCTGTCGTCTGGTCGTTTCGACATCGGCGTGCGGAAGATCGATCTTGTTGATTACGGGGATAATCGTGAGGTCGTGTTCCATCGCAAGATAGAGATTGGAAATAGTCTGAGCCTCTATTCCCTGAGATGCGTCCACAACCAGAAGAGCCCCTTCGCAACCAGCCAGTGATCTGGAAACCTCGTACGTGAAATCGACATGTCCCGGCGTGTCGATCAGGTTGAGCATGTACTGCTTACCGTCCTTCGCGCTATACACTATCCTGATGGCATGCAGCTTGATTGTGATTCCCCGCTCCTGCTCGAGATCCATCGAATCGAGCACCTGGGCATGCATGTCGCGGTTTTCGACCGTGTGCGTCAACTCGAGCATTCGATCGGCCAAAGTCGACTTACCATGGTCAATATGAGCTATTATTGAGAAGTTTCTGATTCTATCCATATTTATTCCACCGTCAGGCCGCCGTAAATACAAGATTTATCGACTCTTGTCAAAGCCTAATTGATGTGCGCTGCAAAGAAAAGGAACACATACAGGAAAACTCTTCCGGCCGAGCTGTCAGGGATTTTTTCCTGGAAGGCGGAGATCCATTGCCAGCTGCGGTAGGCTGTAGGTCAGGATCCCTGACTGCTCAAGCTTCCAGGCTGTATCACAATAAGTGTTTTTGGTTGAGTATGGATTATTAGTCGATATGTTGTGTTTCATTGAATATTCGTAGAGAGGAATTGAAATGGCATATCGATACGGCAAGCGTCATGAACAGTCTCTATTCCCTGCGAGCATCGAGGATTATGTACCATCAGATGCTCCAGTTCGGGTATATGACGTCTTTGTCGATGCTCTCGATTTTGGTGACTTAGGTATCGAATTGGATTCATGCAAGGTTGGCAATTCATCGTACGATCCGAGGTCAATGCTGAAGTTGTTGGTATATGGTTATTCCTACGGGATTCGCAGCAGTCGCAAGCTTGAGCGGGAGACTCATTACAATTTGAGTTTTATCTGGTTGACTGGCGGTTTGAAACCGGATCATAAGACGATAGCGGAGTTTCGCCGGAAGCATAAGGGAGCTTTGCGTAAGGTTCTCAAGCAATGCGCACGTCTTTGCCTTAAGCTGAACTTGATTGCTGGCAACACCTTGTTTGTCGACGGCAGTAAGGTTCGAGCTAACGCCTCACTGAGTCATCATTGGACTGAGGATCGTTGCCTCAAACGCCTTGAGAAGATCGACGGTCGCATCGAAGAGATTCTATCAGAATGTGATCTTGCGGATGATCAGGAATCGGGTATCGGATCGTTGGTAGCGATTCAAGAAGAGCTTTCGGATCAGCAGACGCTGAGACGCAAGGTGCAAGATACTCTCAAGCAGTTGCAGTCTGCTCAGAAAGCTTCAATTAACACGACTGATCCGGATTGCGTTCGTATTCATGGTCGTCAGGGTTCTCATGCCGGTTACAATATGCAGTCGGTTATTGATGAGAAGGAGGGATTGATCGTTCATACCGATGTGGTTAATGACAATAACGATCTGGGTCAGATTTCCGATCAAGTCGAAGGTGCGCATGAGGTGTTAGATAAACCTTGCAAGACAGTCTGTGCGGATGCCGGTTACTGCAATTACGATGAATTAGAAAAGCTAGATGGTGAAGATATCAAGCTTGTAGTGCCTTCGAAGCGTCAGGCCAGCAAAAAGCCGGCTAAGCCATTCGACAAGTCGAAGTTTGAATATGACAGTGAGAACGATGTTTATATTTGTCCTGCAGGTCAGACATTGAGTTATCGCTATACCAGGGAAGGGAAGAAGAAGGATTACATGGCTGGAGTGAGTGTTTGTTGCCAGTGTTGCTATTTTGGCGAGTGCACTACAAACAGCAGGGATGGCCGCAAGATTGTACGATACGTTAATGAGGAATTTCGCGAGAGGCTTGAATCAGAATATGAACAACCTGATTCACAGGCGATCTACGAGCTTCGCAAGCAGAAAGCAGAGTTGCCGTTTGGCCATATAAAGCGAAATCTCAACGCCGATCATTTTCTGCTACGCGGTTTGGATGGTGTACGTGCCGAAGCGTCATTGCTGGCCAGTTGCTTCAATCTTGCCCGCATGATCACCCTAATAGGAGTGCCCGCTCTGATCGCAAAGCTGGCGAATTGAGGGGAAGATTTGTGGTTTTCTTGAGATACAACACCGATGTTGACAGGATCATGAACATATTGACCTATTCAATGACGATTTGAACACAAACCACGGTCACTAACGAAAACAACGTCCGAATCCAACCCTCCGAACAAATATGGCGATGATTACGACACAGCCTCGAAGCGAAGAGCAGGTGCGAACGCAGCGAGGAGATCCTGACAGTTGTCCACGGAAGCCGTAACGAAGAAATAGGCAGGAGCCTTCGAAGCTCAGGACGCGTCACTCCGCTTCGCTTCGGATCACTGCCGGCGACCGCGTTTAACTCATGTTACTATTCGTTACAGTCAAGGTAGCCTCTTGTTGTTTCGAACATTACTCCCGAATACCATAGCAGCTACAAGACAGGGCACACCTCACCCCGCGTCAAATTGCCAATTCAGATTCTCAACTACGATCAGACCTGATCAAGTATCGGACTACAGCCCCGTCTAACCCAAGTTCATGGCTGGGGTGCCAGGATTCGAACCTGGGAATGCAAGATCCAAAATCTTGTGACTTACCACTTGTCGACACCCCAGTGCAGGATATTATACATCATCATCGCTACCATGATGACTAAAATCTTGCTCTGAGCTGTTTTTTACCTTCTCCTGGTAGGCATCCAGTACACGCTGCTCAATGATCCTGCGCATTTCGCTATTAATAGGGTGAGCAATATCCTGGTGTGACCCGTCTGGCCTTCGCCTCGACGGCATAGAAACAAAAAAGCCCTTAGCGCCGCTGATGATCTTCAAGCCACGGATAACGAACGCATCATCGAAAGTGACGTTTGCAAAAGCCTTGAGCTTGTCCTCATCTCTCAGTGTTACCCTGACTTCCGTGATTTCCACACAGACCTCCTGTAGATCCTTCCTGGAAGATAAGCCGAACTGGCAGCCGACCAGCCGCTTCTCTCTCGATCCACTCCCGGTGAACTCATTTATATACTCGGCCGTGACATAAACCGCGGAGCCACATCGGCAATCGAGTCAGTAACAAGCGCCTTCGCAAGGACACCCCTAAATGCCTGAAGAGCCAAATGCCAGACCGGCACAATCTGCCCTGCAGGCTATTGCCCAAAAAGCCCCGAGAATTCGGCCAAAGCAATCACGTTCTGAACCACTTTAAATTAACCCGCAGCACTCTCCTTTGTCAAGATCATTTTTCGAGCCGTGTACAGATTCTCACAACCAAAACCTCCACATTTACTGTCTTGTTATAATACAATGACTTAGGAGACAAAAGTCTATTGCCCGGAAAGCCGACACGCTGAGAATGCTCTAATTAACGCGATAGGAGGCAGTCCTAGTGTCCCGTCAACATGATATTATTGGGCATGTCATTGACTTCCGAAATTGTTTGCGCTATATTTGTGCAAACAAGGAGGTGGTCGATGAAAAAGTACATCGTTCGATTATCGAAGGAGGAGCGTGATAGACTGAAAC
>JAHJOQ010000048.1 GCA_018820315.1 Candidatus Zixiibacteriota bacterium
GTAAAGCCTCTTTGAAAGTAATTTTAGCAAATCGATGTACGCATTAGTATCAATTTGGAATGGATCCATCGAAAGCGCGCCAAACACCTTTAAAACGGTGTCTTCCATTTCCATGGTATCAACCATTATGCTGCCATCATCTCTGTTTGTGCACCAAACAACCTCGACACTCAGTGTGTCGGAACAGGTTAGTATAGATCGCGCCGGTACTCCATTATCTACCGCCACTAATAATCGGTCCAGCAGGACCAATACCTTCAAATCTGTAAAACTTTGCTCCACCTTCCGCACTACCAAACTTCTTCAACATCAACTCGAAAAGCCGGTCTTCGCAGGTAGAGATGAAGAATTGTCGCTTGCCCGGCGACGTACTGATGAGTCCTCTGATGAGTTCGACGAAGCCAAATGCATTTAGATCGTCGAAATGGGTGACAGGATCGTCCATCAGAATCGGCGCGAATCCTGACCAAGTCTGGGTCAGCCGACCAGCAAGGAAGAGACTGAGCATCAGGATTTGTTTCTGTGAGTCGCTGAAGTAGTCAACTGGCTTGACATGTTTAGTTTCCCAGTCAACCACAACATGGATCTCGTTTCCTTTCGCAAGAAGTCTGACATCGCCGAATCCATACACAGTGCGAAGGCGCTTTTGGATCACCGATGTGAGAGGACCAAATGCGTCAACGTGGTTGGCGACAGCACTTGAGCTCTTCTTGTCGAGTGCGTCTTTTACGCTTGCGAACCACTTCTTGACCTCTGACATTCGCTCGGCTGCCTTGACGAGAGCCTGTTTCTGCTTTGCCAGCGATTGGGTTTGAGCTTCGAGCTCCGCCAATAGTGCAGATCGCTGTGCGGCATCGACTGTTCGCTCAAGGGTGATACAGCGTCTTCTGAGTGCATCGAGGAGATCCACACGCTCCGTGGCCCGTCTTCTCTGCTCGCTGATGGCACCTAGTGAAAGTGCATTACGGTCAATTACGGAAGCTGCATTATCCTCGTAGCGTCGCAGTGTCTCTGCCAAGCGTTCCTTGTCTCGACGAAGGGTTTTGATCTTTTCCGTCACTTCACTGATATGCTTCTCCACCTCATTTGCATTTTGCGTGATTATCTCTATCTGCGGAGTGAGTTCGCTAATGCGTTTCTCCGCTCCTGCTTTTCGAGAGGTGAAAGCCGCAGACTCCGCTGTCAATTCCTCGGGGGTCATCTCCAAGGTCAAGCCTGACGCTTCACCCTTGGCGCGTAGGAAAGTGATCTGTTGCTCCAAAGGCATAATTGCGGCATCCGCTCGTTTCCGAGCCTCTGCTTGCTGGGTAAATTTCTGCTCTAAGTCATTGACTCGTTTGGTGGTACTCATCAACTCAGGCTCAAGGTTCGTGAGTGTCTCGCGCGAGAGCCGAAGAGCGGTCTTCTCCTCGATCAATTTGCGGCCAACAGTCGCGGCAAGCTGCTTGTCCACAGGAAGCCCAAGCTCGGTCACGGTGTGCTCGAACACTGCGACCGATTCCTGTAATTCCGCTAGTTTGCTTGCCATTTCTTCCAACTTGCCGCTCTTGGATGCATGTTCGCCGATCCGAGTTTCAAGTGATGCCTTGTCTTGTTTAAGGGTTTTCCGGAGTTCGCCACAACGTTTCGCGAGGGTCTCCACATGAGGCGGTCTATCCTGCTTCTGGGCGTGGATTTTCTCAACAAGAGCAGCCTTGGATTTATGGTCAATTCCACAAGTCGGACAAATGCCGTTCTCCACATGAGCTTCGATCTTATCTAGGAGCCGAGTCAGTTCGAGTTGGTTCGCCGTATGGTTTCCATACTCCTTTTCACAGACCGATAGCTCCTTCTCCCTCGCTGCAATCCCAGTCTTGAGGTCATCAATAGCAGCGTTGGCTGTCTGTAAGGCTAATCGTGCACTATCAATAGCTTGCTGAAGTTTTATAATGCTCGTACGATTCTTCTCCCAAGATGGAAGACCATCTTTGATGGAGGACAACGCCTGGATCTGCTTTGATTTGGCGTGAACCGCCTCGCGGAGCTCAGCAGCACGATAGCGGAGAGTCTCCGCCACCGGCAGCAACGGCTGAAGCTCAGCAGTGGTCGCATCTGCTTCGCCCGCTACACGATTTAACTCCAACTGCCACTGCTGAAGAGAGCTTTTGGTCTTCTTAAAGACCTCTTGGAGACCACCCAGCTCGGCCAGGGCACGCAGTCTCAATTTTACCAGCGCGAGTGTACTTCGTTCCTGCTCAAGACTGCCTGTGAGCTTTTTCCTCGCTTCTTGCTGTTGCCTATACCCAACAGTCTTCTCCTTGAGGACCACATCAAGCTGTAAGAGTTCATCTGTGATGTGCTTTAGCGCAGACCTGTTCTCGGCGAACTGGGCGAAACCGGACTCTGTGCTTTGGAGTTGGCGGAGTCTATCTTGGGCATCCTTGAGCGCCGATTCAGCCATGGCACGCCATTCGCGAGCGGACGCCTGGTTAGGTTCGATATCGGCAATTGTCACACTGGTATGCACCTGGAGATCCTTGACCAATCTCGCTGCCATGTCTCTCAGTTGTTTGCCGGCCTCCACGGCATCTTGTGGTTCCGGCAACGCCATAATCTGAGATTGCACTTCATTCGCACGGACATTGAGAACGCTTGCCTGCTGTTTGTTTTCCGACAGCTGCTTATCGAGTTGGGCCAGGATTGCCGCAGCCTTGGCCAACCCTGACGCATAGTCATCAAGAGCCAGCATCCGATGCACAAGATCGGAAGAGAGCGTGGAGTCCTGCTCGAACTCCACGAGAAGTTCTGGGTCAGATTGACCGAATAGGTGGGTCGCACGGAAAAGGCGCTCAAGATTCTCAATGCGCGCTTTCTTCGGCTCCCAATGAGAAGAGGTAAGAAACTGCAAGGCGCTTGCCCGGTCATACTTATCAGTACCGATCAATGCAGTACCCCAATCGGCGACGCTACGTCGCACTGAGCAAACCGTATCCCCCTGGCTGACCTGCATAGACACGGAACCCTTCGCTGACCGATGAGCCCAGATGGCGCGCAAGATCCATGAAGTCATTCTGACTGATACGGCGGCGACAGAGACGTCCAATTCGCCCCGTACAAACGTAGTCAAGTGCGTCAAAGAAGGAGGTCTTGCCGAGGCCGTTTTGTCCATAAAAGACGACCACATCCGCATCAACATCGAATTCTTGCCTCTTCCTGTAGGCACGGAATGCCTCGATTTCCACACTTCTGATTCGCGTGCGTTCTGTGGGTTGGACTTGGTGCTGCACATCGGGGTCAACGCCAGTACCGATGGCGGGTAGCAGCTCTTTTCCTGTGAGCAGCTGATCCACAATACGGTTTGCGGAGTACTCTAGGGGAACGATGATCTGGCGAGCAAGCTGAGCACTTACGTTCAGATTCTGCAGGAGCGTTTGCGCCGAGGGTGGCCGCAGGACACTACCTGCACGGCCTTCTTGGAGCGGCAGGAACGGCAACCGTAGAAGTTCTCGCACGAGTTCAGCTTGGTCGCGATGTAACCAGACAACGTATTTCCGGCAGAAATAGACATCTGTTTCTATCGAGCTGAAGAATGCATCATGGGTGGATTCAGGTTCTGATCGGCAGACGACAAAGGACAGATTCCGTTCTTTCCAAGCAGTATGCTTCTGGCGGTAGAGACGCTTGAATGAGTCATACGCGGAAGCGAATGCAGGCTCTGGTGTGCCGTTCACGACGGCAAACCCGACTGAATCGCCGGGAGTTTCCAGCACGAGCAACGGGTAGTCACCGCCTTGCGGCACTATGACTTCAGGGCTCCGCCCCTCAAGGAGGTTCCCGAGTGCTGCCTTGAGTCTGCTATATGATTCGTCGAAGTCTTGGGAGAATGCCATCGAGATACCCTTTTAAAGTGCTGCTGTCCGCCGCATTGCGACAGTTGGTTATCAATGTTTGATAGTCGAGGAATGCCAAACCTCCCTCGCCAGCGGTTTCGTAAAATCTCAAGTATTCCTCAGGCGTCGGGATGAGGTTATAATGATCGTTGGCTATCACCAGAACCGGATCTGTTCCCTGATTTGGAATGTGCTTGTCGTAATGAAGACGACAATCCTGATGGGTATCACCACGGATGGCAACGACTTGAACGAAGCCTTCATCGTCTTGCACTGCGCCATGCAGTACAGCGCTTTCAAACTCCAAACTATACGCCAGTCCGAGGGATGTAAGTGAATGCAGCACGTGTTTGAGGGCGTCAGCTTCATCTGCCCCCCAGAGGTCAGCGTTGAGACGACGGCTCTCATTGCGTGACTCGTTTCCACCGGAAAAAGAACATGCCGCCCAATTCACGGAGTCAGAAGCGGCATGACCGTTGGATGAACGCATCGCGTCGATAATGTCTGGCTCAATGGCTTCAGCTTTCACCTTGAGACGACAGCCCGCAAGTGAATTTGCTGACAGTGGCTCGACACTGTCGAGCGAGTCGCAGACCCATTTGACAGCAGCAGGAACCTGACCTCCAGACAGCCTTGGATCATTGCTGTTGCAGGTGGCATAAACATGAGCCAGCGGCAACGGGTAGCTCCTGTCAGTAGTGTCTGAGGTAACAAAGCGGGGTACGCGTACGGTGAAGGCGTGGATACATTCACCCATCTCTCGAAAGACAACGTCCTTACAGCGATCCAGGATATTGCTATTCCTCAGTGAGCAGGGCTGCATACAGACTGTGGGGCGGCAGCACATGCAATCGAGCTGAGCGCTGGGCGAGAAGACGCAAGCCGAGAAACCGCCCGACCCTTTCCGTGCCGGACGCGGTGATACCGCTGTGTTGGCATGCACCACGACTGCCTTGTCGCGTTCGACGAAAGGATGCGTATTGGCATCTGTCAGAAATCGGTATGTGCTATTCAGAAAAGTTTGGTGGTTTGGGTCTGGGTTGTGCTGAACAACAAAAACCCAATCGAGTGGTGTCAGATTGGGAGCCTTCAATTCGGTGAGTTTCGCAAGGAATTCATAGCAAACGGTGGCACCAGCAAGGGAAGCGACCCAGTCAAAACAGATTAGAGTAACGAATCTGCACGGAAAGCCGCTCGGCTCATACTGGCATTCAAAGACATACACATTGGACCCACAAAACATGTCGTTGCAGCTAACGTTCATCTCCGGCCAAGCTGGGCGTACCTTCGGCTGCACCCATTTATGAATCACACCTTCACGGTCCTTGACCCATATTACACAGCAATTCACCCACTGGTTATCCCGCACGGAATCCGGTGCGTTGGACTGGCTGACCTGGGCAGCCAGCATATTGCACAGGTCTCTGTATTCATCCTTGGGGATGCCCTGGACGCCTGCAATGATGATGCTTTCATTAGGCCACGCAGCTGCAGAGATTCTGTCATTGATAACAGCTGCACCAGCAATGCCTGGGATTGCGTACTCAGGGAACAGTGTGAAGTTAGCAGAACGACTGCCGAAACCACCCCGCGCAATGTCAAGCGTACGATGGATCGCGGCCAACTGAACCTTCACCGCATCATTTGACCACCGGAAAGGCTCTTCAGTCTGAGAGTGAAACTTGATGAAAGGCTGCATAGCCACGATTCGTACTTCGTTCGACGGTATGCGAACATTGACTGTGATCTGCTCAACATCTATCACGTGTTACCTCTCGCCGGCCAGCGCCAGGACGCGCCGCCGGATGTCCTCTGAAACCCACATACCGCTTTTCTCCAGGCGATGAATCACCGGCTTGACGCTTTCGATCAAACCGGATGATTTAGCTTCCAGCAGAATCCGCAAAGTCCCCCAAACCGTGAGTCCAGCTGCGATGGCCGTTCTTCTTGCCAAGGCGTCATCCAGGAGAAGAATATGATCGGGGTGTTCGAGAGCCAAAGACATGGCGGCAATCTCTCCGGCACCGAGATCCACAACAAACCACTCGGAAGGCGTTGCCTGGGGATCCGTAATTTTCATCCAAGAATGGTCTTCGGGATTGGGGACGTCGAATCCCCGGCTTCTTCCTTCGGCCAGTTCAAAAGCCACCGCGCCGGGAACGCAAACCAAGGTAAACAGGCGGGGAAGCCACCCCAAACCGCCGCATCGGTGCAGATAGAGCAGGGGTGATGTATTGCTGATGGCTTTATCCGGCATGGGCTCCTTCCAGATCCTCCAGTTCGGAGGTGAGAGGAAACACGCGGTAACGGTTTAAACTGATGAGGAATTCTACGCGGGTCATACCGGCCAGTTCTGCGGCCCTCCCCGAAGACAAGCGCCCAAGCTCATAAAGCTTCACGGCGGCCAGGATCGGCAATTCACGGCTGAATCCGATTTCATCCGTCTTCTCTGCCAGCAGGATCTTTTCCGGCACCTCGATTACGATCTGTCTTGTTGCCATGACAACACCTCTTTAAAAGTCATTTTATTCCAAGCTATTATCCGTTAATCAGTTTCTCTTGTCAACAACCCTTTCACGCCTGAACATTCTTTGCGTTGAAAAAAGGGTGGGAGGGGTAGCGATAGTTCATACGCCGTCTCCTTCCACGGCACCCAGAAGGAGATGGGCCGCCTCGACATCCTTTTTCCAGTGCACCATCGCCACGGAGGGCTTCTGGGAAAGATAGTTCAGCAAGGCGATGATCGTCTGCCGGCGATCCCAGTAATTGGGGACCTCCTGCTTGAGATAATCCAGCCCCGGTCGCGGATCATCCTCCTCGGCGGTCTTGTACACGGCAAAGAGGATCTGTCGCAGCAGCGATCCGGCAAACCCCTCGCCGGAGAGATCACGCCCCTTGAGCTCATCGGGCGTCTTCAGGCGGGTCTGGTTGGCCGCGCCGCTGCCGAGAAGGCCCCGGTAATCGCGAATGCCGAAGCCGCGGGCGAACTCCTGATAGACCCCGTCGCGGTACTCCCCGTGGGCCTCGATCTCGACGCCCTTGATGTAAAAACGCTCCTCCGGCAAGAGGCGCTTCCAGATTGTTTTGTCCAAGCCGTCGGGGACAAGAAAATCGGAGGCGATCCGGACGGCACTTTGGATCATGTCCGTGAGCGGCGACGACTCCCCTGCCTTGCGGACCCGCCGGAGCTCGCGCTCGACGTCGATGTCCTCGATGGCGCTGTAGGCCGTGACGACCCGTAAGGCCGCGGCGTAGGCGGCCAACTGGTAGTCCGCATCGCCGAAGTTGGGGTCCTCTTTGTCGTCAAGATCCAGCATTGCCTTGAGCTGCCTCTGGACCTCGGTTTGCACATCTGGGTAAATATCAGACCGGTCCCCCCGGAGAGTGCCTTTGCGTTTGCGAAGGATGAGAAGGACCGTCCCCTGGACATATTTCCCCGTCCGGAAGGAGGTGTCCGTCTCCGTGGCGATGGTCCAAGCGGCCGTCACCCGGAGCCCTGCAGACCAGAGAATAAGGGCAAGATCAGCCCAGACATCCACGTCCTGGTGGGTGAACATGACGAGCTGCAAGCCGTTGTCGGGCATGTTCTCGGCCAGACGGCGATAGCACTCCACCATGGCGATCCGGAAGTTTTCATCCGCCCCCTTGACGGCCAGGGCGCGTTTGCTGTCGGCGTACCACTCGGGAA
>JAHJOQ010000049.1 GCA_018820315.1 Candidatus Zixiibacteriota bacterium
ACTTTTTGATAGGTCATCAGAGCGGCAGAGTAGCATCTGCATCCCTGCATTCAGAGGAATGTCGTGAGACGCTCGAGAAGGCAACCAAGGAAGAGAAGAAATTCGAACGCCTGAAAGAGATCAGAAGAGAAGAGTACATCAGAGATATGAACTTGCAGCTTCAAAAAGAGACTGATGAAATCGCGTCGACCGCCGTTTGCAGACAGCAGCAATCAACGTCTCGATAAGCAAATCTACTCGATCTTCGGCCAAATGATAGTATCGTATCTCCTAACAGCCTGCAGCACCTCCATGATTTCCGGCTCCGGATTGGCATCGATGAACCGGTCGATAATGATCCTCGCCGAATCGGGGCGATTTGTCTCTTTGTAGTAATTGTAGAAGTTGAGCACGGTGTGCAGACTTCGCGAGTCCATTGAGACGTCCGCAGCCTGCATCTTGCGTCCTTCATAGACCATGCCATTCTCCTCGAGGAATATTCCCCACTGATTAAGCGCTTCCGGCTGAGTTCGGAAGAAATCCATGAAGGACTCGTAAAGGCTATCCCTCTGCTCAGGGCGGTCTGAGTAATGATAAACGAGAATCATACATGCTTCCAGCTCCGGCGATCTTGCGACGTGCTCCATTCCTTGTGTAGCCAGCGCCTCAAGACTGTCATACTTGCCTGTTAGGAAGTAGTAGCGCGCCACATACTGATAATTTGGAACATAAGCCGGAAAGAGACTAATGCCACACTTGTAATACTCCATCGCAGTGATTGAATCATTCAGCTGCTCCGCTCCAAAGGCGACGCTGTAGAAGTTCTCCTGTGAGGAATCTCCCAGCGCAATAGCCTGTTTGAACTTCGACACCATGGAATCGAGCACTCTTATTGTCATGTATGCGCCGCCTAACAATTTCGCTATATCCGCTGTGTTCTTTTCCGCTGCAGCTCGTTCGAGCGCAATGGATGCGAAAGTGTGATTGTTACCGAGCAGCCATCTGGTTCCCATTCGATAGTTGAATTCCCAGAAGAGTTTGTTGCTCTCGATTAGCTCGATCTCCAGCTTCTTCATCATATCAATCCCGTCAATCTGGTCGGTCGTGGCATTTGACTGCGCCCAGCCATATTCATAACGGCCGACGATATCCAGCGGATACCTTCTATGATATTGAGCAAGCACAGCTACTGCATCATCGTAGAGCTCGAAATGTTCAGCATACATTGTGCCAAGAAGCAGGGCGTTCTTTCCGTCCTCAAACCTCGCATCGAACGCATTCTCCCTGGCGAGAAATCGCGAAAATCTTTCAGCGACATCCTCGGATGAATGGACAGTCACCAGGAGCGGAATCGTAACCAGGGCGTTAGTGACTGCAAGAAAGGCGAATGCTCTCCTGGCAGATGCTGTTTCAAGACAGGTTATGACGTATGTTATCCAGAAAAGCGCAGGAACTACCACAATTGCCGACGAAGCATATCCGAGTACCCATCCATAGTTGGAACAAGTGAACAAGTAGAAAGCGAGCGCCATCACAAACCATGATCCGAACAGCATTCCATGCAGATGAGTTACCCTGCATCTCACAAACATATAGATGACCGACAGGAGCGCTATCAGGACGATGAGGTGTGACACGAATAGCAATTGATTAGCGGCTCCCCACAAGTGGCTCGATGTGAACAGTTCAGAAGCCGAAGATGCAGGCATGAACACCGACGTGAAAGGGAAGCTCTGAAGAAGCGACAATCCGATTCCGAGCAGAGCCATTCCGATCAGCAGGACCAATGGAATCCCCGGCTTACCATTTCTGAGGAAACTGCCGGCAAGCTTCACATACAGAAGTGCCAACGCAAACATTACAAGCAATGGGTGAAAGAAGACGGAAAACACAAGCACGATTCCGAGAACGTAGATCGGTATTCTGCCTTTAAGAAATATCAATGCGATCCACGTCACAAGCGCCATTAGGACCGCAACAACCGCGAAGTCATTTGCGGAAGTGAAAATAGCAAGGACACCGGATGCCGCCATGAAGAAGAAAGCAAGTAAGGATTCTCTTTTGTCATCTGACATGCCCCGTGCTATCTGATACAGAAGAAACACATACAATCCTCCCAGCAATGCTACGATCAACCGCATTGCACCAGTCTGCTCCCAGAGATCCGTCAACTCAAAATTAGGAGGGAGGTCAGAGTAGGATTTGATTATATCAGCGTAACTTCCGAACATCGATAGCGGTCCCGAAAAGATGTTTCGCCAGAAAAAGCCTCCACTTGCAAAAATCCAGATTATTACCACCGCGGCTGCGGCGCCTGCAAGACCTATTGAACCGGGGAGAGGCTTAGCATCGGGAAGCAGACTTGAATCTGTGGTCGCATGGCGCCAAGCTGCAAAGAGCAAGAGAATGCCTGCAGCCATCATTGGATAGAATATAAGGCCGTTTAGACTCTTGGCAGTCACGAGCCCCCAGTACGATGTGTCTGTTGTGTAGCCATATAGCAACAGCAGAATGGAGATGGCACAGAGAGCATAAATGGCTTTTAGAATATATCTTGAGAAGTCCATTTGTTAACCTCGGTTTAGCTTATCCGCCAACGATTTACATTGAAGCAATCATAAGTAATGACGCGCCTGTTTGCAAGAACAATGTTGCAGCTATGAGACATCTGACCGAAGTCCACCCCTTTCTATTGCAGGTTCAGGTCGACGCGCGAGTGAAGCTTCCCGACGGGATATACGGAAAGCATCGTGTCCGCATAGCTCGATCTCTCATAGAAGAAATTGAGTCGTTCCCTCGGGTTGGTTGCGAAAGCGGAATCTGATTCCAACCTTGCCTGGAAGATCCCCTGCAGTTCCGGATTCTCCCGAATCATTTCGCGAGCAATACCCTCCATAACATACATTTCGAAGTACTCTTTCTGATCGTAAATCGTGTTGAAGAAACTCCATCTAATGAATGAATCGGGCGCCTTTGGCTCGAGAAGGTGCGCAAGCACCTGGTTAGTCCTCTGATCTGTAATAATCACCGCCGTGCCAGCAGGGAATGTGCGGGAGTGTCTGAATGATGTCATTGTGAAGTCGAGAAGGTGTCTGCTCTCCCACGGCTCATTGTCCCATTTCAGGTCGGAGAATCGGTACGACTCGATCTGGAGTGTCTGCTCCGTCACGAGACGTGAAACCTCGATGCCGTGGGCTTCCAGCAGATTGATCTCGTCAGACCACTCGGGAGGTATTAAATAGGCATATGGGATCATCGCTGAGTCGACAGGATAGTAGCTATCCAGATATGGAACTCTGTACTCTGTAGGCGTGCCGCCCCATTTAATCCAATCAGCGCCAGATATGTCGCTGGAATCAACAGAAACATCGAAGCCCTTGAACTCAATAAACTGAGCTGTGTCTTGTGCCCGCTTATAGCCAAGATTATAATAGTCGCCCGCCATCGATTCGCCTACAAGCATGTCCGTCTGCCGTACTGCCAGTTTCAACTCTGATCGCTGATCCGATAGTATGCCAATAAGCTCCACAATCATCGCACGGGTACCATCGACGCGCGTATGATAATCCTTGAGCATGTGCGTCTCAATCAACAGCGCCGGGCGATTCTGAATTGCTCCATAGCCAGTCGAATATCGCGGAGGCCATACAAGGCCGAACATGCCCTCGGTGATGTTCTCATAATGCCTCGTCATCACATACGGGACAATTGGGAATCCACATTCGACCATCGCGGCGTCGATAGCAGGGACGAAGTTAACATTTATCCAGGATCGCAGAGGTGCGGGCAGGTTCTCGTGGGTTTCGATAGCATAGGTTACTACATA
Organism: Candidatus Zixiibacteriota bacterium; assembly: GCA_018820315.1. Classification (NCBI taxonomy): domain Bacteria; kingdom Pseudomonadati; phylum Candidatus Zixiibacteriota; species Candidatus Zixiibacteriota bacterium. The sequence continues at coordinate 3,806 of JAHJOQ010000049.1, forward strand.
CTGATAATCCGCGCCATCCGTGACATGACAGTCGACGATGAAATCGGGTAGCCACTGATTGAACAGGTTCAACCAAGCTCTCATTTCCGGGGAATCGGCCTTAAGGAAATCTCTGTTCAAATTGTACCCCTGAGCCGTGACGCGAAAGCCCATATCGAGAGGTCCGTTCTGATTGATACGATTGCACGGTCCGAATCGTTCGTGACCGTCCACATTGAATACCGGTATAAACAGCAGGACCAGATTGTCGAACTGGTTTGATAATTCGCCATCTCTGATGAAATCGCGGATCAGTAAGAACCCGGCATCTTTCCCGTCGGGTTCACCTGCATGTATGCATGCTAGAACCATCAGCACGATTCTGTCGTCTGTCGGCGGGCTGAAGGCACCGCTCTTGTCCACTATCAGTAGAGGCAGATCGCGCCCTTGCGGGCTTACGCCGAAACTAGTATATTTCACATATTGAGACGTGGAATCGAGTCTCATGCAGTAATCGACCGTTTCGTCATAGCGTGGGGTTTGCATCCGGTTCGATGCCTCGTAGAATGTCTCAAGATTATCCCCCGCCAGTGCTGCTGTGGGAAGACAGAGTAGTGTGCAGATCGCTGTCCACGCAAATATCCAAATCCATGTCATAGTGCCTCCTTCTTTGTAAAGCATATAATCGACAATCATAGTGTTCAGCGGTTCATGTGTCAATGAATAATAGGGAAATCCATCGATCCATCGATCCACAGGGATACTGAACATGAAGGTACCCCCTTGCGTTAGTTTTAACAAGCTGAGACTTGAAGATATTATCTAAGAAGAGGGCTGGCAATATTGCGACTTTGGGACTGATATTCTTGTCTCTTTGCTGAATGATCTCCCACGGA
>JAHJOQ010000050.1 GCA_018820315.1 Candidatus Zixiibacteriota bacterium
CGTGCTGTCATAATCCCACGTATAGTTGTCTTTGCCGTTATAGAGATTGAGCGACAATCTGAGCGACACCCGCGGCGAGATGTCGATTGCGCCTCCCGCGGAGTAGAGATACAAGCTCCCTGTTTCGAGCTCTGTCCCTCTGTCTCTGCTGCCTCCTGAATCGCCATCGATAAGGATACGCGCGAGCTGAAAAGCATGATCGAATGATGTGACTCGATTGATCCCGAATCCAACCACAGCCGATCCGCGATATGTCGGTGCGGGTACTGCGATGTTCAGTGTATTCAATCGTGTATGCGATCTGGAAACTCCATCCAGTGTCGGATCTACCTTGACACCGTTCGGATAAATGTTCTCATCGTTCGAGTACTTCTCATGCGAAAGCCCCGCCAGTATCTCGATTCTCCTTATGCGAGCCAGCACGGCAGGATTGTAGACGATTGCGGTGCCGTCCATACCGGCAGCAATCTGTGCGCCTCCCATACCGAGCCCACGCGCTCCGATGCCGAAAAAATTGCCGGATGAATTCTCGACTATCGCGGGACCAGCGTCATCCTGCGCGAATGCACTCAATGGTGCGGCAAACATCAGCAGCATGATCACGATTGCTGAATAATACAGTGCTCTCATTATCTTCCTCCTCCACCGCCACGGCGCTCCGGCTTCTTGGCCGGCTCTTCCTTCTTGGTGGCAGTATCCGTGGTGTCTACCGAATTGGAGTCCTTCATCCTGGTTTCCGGAGCCGAATTTGGCTGTGACTGACGGACCGGAATGTACCCGGGTATCTCGAAGCCATCTCCCACTGGCGCAACCGCCGGAGGCACGTAGTCGGGAGTCATGTCTGAATCGCATTCAGCCTCGTCATGGCCGTACATTGCCGATTCAAACCAAATCGACTGATACCACCATGGGCACGAGAGATAGTACCGCCATCTCTCTTGTTCGTACGATTCGAACGCAACGTCGACACTCGACGAGCCTTCTTCGCGCTCGGTTATCCCCGCGGGTGGCTTGCCATCGAGCGTACCGCGACGGAACACCGTGTAGCAGCCGTTAAGTGTGATGAGGAAGAAAATCAACACAGAACAGAGAACGAGGGACCTGGCTTTCACACTCATCACCTCCCGCCGCTAGAAAAACTCATAGTAGCTGATGCGCAACTCGCGCGATATCTGGTTAACATCTCTCCTGTTATCAAACAGGTTTTTCAAGTCAATTCCGAGTTCGAGTCTATCGTAAAATATCCAGCGAAGACCGAAATTGAAGTACCCGCGACCTTTGCCGCCGACACCATCAAGCTTCTTGTCATCATTCAGTCCTAGATCGTACTCGGCCATGAATGCTACGTTGTGATTCACGCTCATGTCGAATCCGACGAAGAAATTAGGGCTCGTATCATGATCCCCGGAGTGTTCGAGGCTGTAATTTATGCCGCCGTGAAATCCGGTCGCCCATTCATAGGTCTGATAGGCTTTCGAAATCACCATGTAGAAGCCTCTCGACTTGTACGTATAGCGATCCAAATCTTTGATGTAAGGGCCGTAACCCTGCGATGCAAACCCGAATGTGAACGCCGGGGTCGCATACGTTTCCGGGATCATCTGGTACTTCACCTCGAATTCGGGGTGATCCTGCCATGTCGGCTTAGACTGTCCGAGCACACCGGTACCACCATAGGAAATACCGAGCATAAATTTGTTGTGCAGCCCGATGTTGATTGCCGTCAGAAGTCCTCCACCAGAGAAATCGCGCACATGGACATCGAAACTTGCTCTAGGCAGAGTACCGGCTGTTGGACAGTCGATTAACTGTCGGGGTGGCAGACTGTTATATGTCTGACCCCTGACATCGTCCCGGTCGTCCGAATCGATTTGCGCGAAGGCGGTTGAGAACATCATCAATAGCACCAAGAGCGTCAATAGGTTTGTTCTTGCTGGCATCCATGCCTCCTGTCCTTGTTCTGTTGCCAAAAAAACTACCGGCTCAACCAGGGACAGTCAATGTAAAACTTTCCACGTCAAGTTTCCATACAGTATCTATAATAGCAATTCGTCTGCCAAGTTCCGCCGATCAGTCAGGGAAGGGGCACGGGTCTTTGCGGATCTGTAATGTCATAATTTACAATAGGTTGATGCTGACGGTGAGAATCGGCAAGTATCGCTAGCGAATCAGGTTGACTTGGGAGTGCACAATTATTGGGCGAGGAGACCCATCTCGCACAAAATCACTTCTTGAATCGATCGTAGCATACGATTTCATCGAGCGACTTGCGACTCTTGGGCTGAGGTTGGAAGCGGGGATATCCGAGAGCCATGAGTGCAACAATGCGCACAGGCTCAGGTATATCGAGGATTTGCTTGACTTTTTTCTCATTGAATGCGCCGAGCCAGCAGGTTCCGAGTCCGAGGTCCGCTGCTCGTAACATCATGTACGTTAATGCAATAGAGAGGTCAATGGTATAGGCGTGCTGACCGCAAGTCATCACGTAGTCCGGCTTGGTGCCGCATGCGGCTATTATCACTGGAGCTTCCTTCACAAAATCCTGTTCCATACATGCGTGACTAACCTTCAGGCGCTTTTCCGTCTTGCGGACGACGACAAACTTCCATTCCTGCTCATTGCGAGCAGACGGCGCCATTCTTCCGGCATCAAGTACCTCGAGGAGTTTTTCCCGCTCAATTGCATCCTCACTGAATGCCCTAATGCTCCGACGTTGTTTTATGACTTCGATTAGCTCCACCGCAATACCTTCCCGGGTTGCCTGTTCGGAGATTCATCTTGCTCCAAGCTGGGGGAATGATATATCTTAAGCCCCTTTGGCGCAAGGGAAATAGATGGCAAGCATCAAACTCGTACTTCTCTTCGGGATAATTCTCGCTCTGACAAAGGTCCGAGTGAAGATCGGACTCGCGATCGCAATCGGCAGCGTGATCGCGGGATTCATGTTCAGCATGGATCCACTGCAAATCGGCAGCTCCATTTATGCGGGCGCAATCTCGCTCGACACATTCCAACTCCTGGTAATACTCGTGTCCGTCTCATTTCTTGGCTCGCTTCTCAAAGAGAGCGGGCTGGCATCGAATCTCACGGGCGCTGTGGAGTCTCTGCTGCGGTCAAAACGGGCATCGATGGCGATCCTGCCTGCCATGATCGGGCTTCTTCCAATGCCGGGCGGAGCCCTATTATCGGCGCCTCTGGTTGATCAGGCTGGTGTGCATACGGGGGTCGCTCCTAAGCGGCTGGCCGCAATAAACTACTGGTTCAGGCACGTCTGGGAATACATTTGGCCTCTATACCCGGGTATAATCCTGTCCGCCTCCATTCTTGATGTAAAGGCGGCAACCATCGTATCTGCTCAGTGGCCAATGTCGGTCGGTATGATAGTTGGAGGGATTCTGTTTCTGCTGCTGCCGCTGGGCAAACTGGAAACTCACAAAAACGATGTGAGGTCCGGCAGGAATCTGGCATCGGTGTTCGCGAGCCTCTGGCCGATTTTCCTGGCAGTTTCCTTAAGCCTCGTTTTCGAGATCAGGCTCTACATAGCTGTTACTGCATCTCTTCTGGCGTTCATCTTGATCCGGCGTTTCCCGAAACGTTTGCTGCTCATCGGACTGAAGCGGGCTGTGACATTTGAGTATGTCTCATTTGTTTTCGCGGTGATGATTTTCAAGACAGTTCTAATCGACAGCGGGGCGGCAGTGCAGGTCGCTGCAGAGATCACTACCGCAGGAATCGATCCGATCTGGGTGGTTATGTTCATTCCTTTCATCATCGGTCTGATATCGGGGGCGACCCCGGCTTTCGTCTCGTTGGCATATCCGGCGCTTCTGCCGTTCATCAAGCCCGATGGCATTGACGTTCATATGTTGGCGGTGGCGTACACCGCTGGATTTTTGGGCACTCTGCTGTCTCCTCTCCATTTCTGCCTGGTTCTGACCGCAGAGTATTTCAAAGAATCGCTAACGCCGGTCTATCTTTATATCATTGGCCCTCTTGTGGTTATGGTGGCAGGATTGCTGCTGCTCATTATGCTGACCTGACTTGAGCGGTTCGCGGCACATGAATTGCTATTTACGAAACCGACGAAAGCAATTCGTGGAACCTGTGTAGAAAGGTTGTGTATACCAAATGAGACGAAAGACGAAAGGAACCAGCATGTTGCAGCGCGAGAAGCTGCCAGATTATCAGTTGATGGAGAGAATACAGAAGGATGATATGGTTTCCTTCAATACACTCGTGAACCGGTACAAGAATCGTCTCTTCAATGTCCTGGTCAAAATGCTCGATTCATCTGAAGCTGCCGAGGACATTCTTCAGGAGACTTTCCTTCGCGTACATCTGCACAAGATGTCGTTTGACTTCAGATTTGCGGTCTCGACGTGGATTTATACCATAGCACTCAATCTCGCACGCAATGAACTTCGAAGACGTAAACGCGTGCAGTTTTTTGACATTGAAGATTTCTCGAACAGGCTGCAAGCCCCCGAGGAAAAGGTCGATAATAGTTCTAAGTTGAGAGCCGTGTTGGACAAAGCCGTGAAGAAGCTGCCGCAGAAGTATCGTCAGGCTTTTGTGCTTCGCGACATGGATCAGCTTTCGTATGAAGAAATAGCCCAGATTCTTTCGGTTCCACTCGGGACTGTCAAGTCTCGCGTGAACCGTGCGCGCAACATGCTTCGCAACATGTTGAAGCCGAATATGGAGGAGTTGTATGAACTGTCGAAAGGCTCGGTCTTCACTCTCGGCATATACTAAGAATGAGCTTTCGCACAGTGTGAAAGAGAGACTGGTACTGCATCTTGACAATTGCCCAGCTTGCAAGAAAGCGAGTATTGTCGTCGAGCAAATAGGCCAGACTATCCGGCACCTGCCGAAAGCTGAACTCTCGGATGACTTCAACATGAAGTTGTTCGAGCGGATTCACAATGCCCCGAGAGGTGAGCGGTCTGAGTCCGCCCACATGCCGAAGAAGGCGCCATCCGGTTTGATGTTTCGGATCAAGTATGCTGCGCCTGTTCTCGCGACTGTTGCTCTTCTTCTTGTCGCAACGAGTTTTGTTACGACTACGGAGCGAGGCGGTCCTACTGGCAATCCGGGGTATGCTTCATCAGATGTTGCCGCTCCGCGAGTAGCATCTGATCCGAGAAAGGAAGCCCCTGCGACTCGCGTCGGCCTGAGAGGGCTGCAGTTGGAGCAGAGGATGCTCGATTCTCTTTCCGATCTCGTGCTCGCCGGCAGCAGCACGAAACTTGAGAGGATCGGAGAGCAGACGAAGCAGAGCTTCGGAGACTTCGGTCAGCGTCCCTTTGTTCGGAATGTTAGTATGCGTGGCGGTATGAACAGGCACTATGTCTTGCCAAGCGTCTCCACGAATCGTAAGCTGGTCAACAACGCCGCTTATTAGCGTGGGGTTACAGTGAATGCGATTCGCTGGGTCCAAACTGGTCGAGATGTGGATTCTCGTCTTCGCGCTTATTCTGATTTCTTGTCCTGTTGCCCTATCCTCGATTCTGAAGGACTTTGAAAGGGAGATTACCACTCTTCTGCAGGAAGTCCATCCTTCGGTTGTTACGATTCACTCTTATAATTCGCCCGATGCAGGGGGTTCTGCACGTGGTGCCTTTGCGTTTGGTGCCGAGGTTGCTGATACTCAGATCGGAACCGGTGTGGTCTACGACGCCGAAGGGCATATAGTAACGACCGGTCACGTTGTCCAGGGCGGCAGCCGATTTGAAGTGTTCAGCAGTGATGGAAGGAAATTCAAGGCTGTCGTAGTCGGGATTGATCTTCAAGCCGATGTTTCCGTGCTCAGGATATCCGGTGGCCAATTGCCACCCCTCACTCTGAATAGACTTAGGACCGTCGCTCACGGGTCGTTCCTTTTTGTGCTCGGTAATTCATTCGGTATACCGAATGCTGCCACTCTCGGAACTGCCATCGGCTACAGAGAGGATGGTCCGCTTCAAGTCTCCGCCAATCTTTCCCCAGGATTCTCCGGAGGGCCTGTGATAAATGTCGACGGCGAAATGGTTGGGCTTGTATCAGCCAAGTTAACTGAGCCGGTTGTGCTGAATTCACTGAAACTGGAACGACAGACACCGACGGGAGCGAAGGTATACAATTTTTCTTCCGCCGAGATGGAACTCCCCTCCACAGGAGTGATCCTGGCTGTGCCATCAGCAGCCGTGAAGGCGACCGCTGACCGCCTGATTGCCGGTGATCGAACCGGAGGAGGCTTTCTCGGAATCCAGCCGGAAGATGTCGACCCCGACTGGATGATCAAGGCATTCAATGTAACTCATGGTGTAATGATAACAGATGTCCTCGCCAGTTCACCTGCCTGGAAAGCGGGTATCAGAATTGGAGATATATTAACTCGGTACCTCGGGCGCCGAATCACGAGTTCGGATCAACTTCGTAGTCTAATCGGTGAGTGTAAGGCGGGAGATGTTGTGTCGTTAGGAATCGTCAGGGGAGGGAAGAACATCGGCCTGACGGTCCAACTCACATCTGTTGATGCTCTGGCTGCTACCACCCCGTCAGGAAGAGCGACTGGTGGTATCGACGCCCAGGGTGCGTCCGATGACTTTGACCTTTCGCTTGAGGTCGACTACAGGCGGGACCTTGCAGAACGTATAGACAGACTCCAACTTGACGTTGCACGTCAGATGAAAGAGCTGGAGTTGCTCAAGAAGCAGCTTGATAAGCTTGGTACCGATACCAGGTGATTGCATAATCTCAGCTTTATTCCCCTAACAAAGCAAACGTGATTAGGTCTGCGATTCGAGGCTGTTGCACTGTCTGTGATGCCTCAGATCGCGCAGTGAATCAATCCTACCGGCTGAAGCTGGTCGAACCAATGTGCATCGTCATCACGGTGACAGATTACAAGCCTCTGCTCGTCCCGTGGGTGTTTCGCTCGATGATATTTCAAGTATATGTGATTCTCGTCTACAGCGATGATCTCAATCTTGCCGGTCTCATGCGACATCACGTACTTAGCTCGCTTGCCAAGACCCGAGCAGTGTCGCTTAGCCTCCTCAACGGCGAAATACGCCTCCACGATTGGCACCTGGTATGGCCTGTTCCCGGCCGTCGGTCTATTCTGAAAGACATAGTACTGCGGAACTCCGATGAAAGAGAGCTCATTCCAGAGCTCTGACATTACCTCCGGCTTGTCGGAAATACCTCTGACGATCGGATTCTGATTGACACACACCACTCCAGCCTTCTGAATTAAGTCTATCGCCCTGATTGCCTCTGGAGTGAGTTCGCGGGGGTGATCGAAGTGGCACATCAGGTAGATCCGTTTGTTCGGAAGTGAATGGTGCGCGAGTACTTCCAGGAGTTGCCTGTCATTGATGAACCTGAATGGATCGAACGCCGGCATCTTGGTGCCAATTCTGATAATTCTCACGTGATCAATACTACGCAAAGCTGTGAGAATCCTGTCAATAGCTGCAGTCGAAAGAACCATCGGATCACCGCCGGTGATCAGCACATTGTTGACCTCAGGATGGCAGCGTGCATACTCGATTCCCTCGTCAATGTCGCAGTTGATTTCGCTGTTACCCTTAATGAATAGGCGTTTTCGGAAACAATATCTGCAGAACCCACCACACATTTTCGTCACGAGAAGAACTACTGTGCTCCCATACTTGTGTTGAACACCTCTCCTGACAGTGATCGAAGTCTCGCCCGATGCATCCAATTGTCCCCATGTAATCAGTTCACCGATGTCGGGTACAATCAATCGGCGGATCGGGTCCCTCGGATCGTCCCAATCGACAAGACCTAGATAGTATTCGTTCGAGCGAAACGCGAAATGCTCCGAGACCTTCTTCAGTCTGCTCCTCTCAGTTAGAGATAGCCGGTGGAGATCATCTGTGTCTAATATGCACTTGCTCCTGCATGTCCGTCCGGGTCTCATCTGGGCGGCATTTGCCTCCATAGTGCACTCCTTTCTTCAGTATGTCTCGGTAGCCGGAGTCCTGAGCGGGATGAGAAACCAACTTCAAACGAGCGTACGCGGGGCGCTGCAGTGTCAGATCGGACCAATCCAGTGGTCGACGGAGTCAAGCGCAGGTGAATACACAGCCAAGCCCAATTCCTGGCGAAAGCTCCGACTCTATTATAAATTACACTCAAAGCCTCAATTTGTCAAGTGTTCTCTTTAGTTAGTTTCGGTATGGGCACGGTGCTTGCTACTGAACGTGTCGTGAGGTCGGAAGTGCGAGCGCCAATAAGTCTGAACTGCTTTGTAATTGTCGGTGTAGGTGTCGTGTATAATAACGATAGGAGATGGACGGCAGTCGCCGCTGCTCGTTGTGGCAGTGAGATTATTGTAGCTTGACACTAGACGGGTTCGTCGGTTACCTTGGCGATTGTGGGAATGTAGAATCTGATTGCGTGTCTGGGAGTTATGGGGATAGAGACAAAGAAGAAGCCAGCCCTCAGAGCATCATGGCGGATACTGATGCTTGTGTCTGCCAACCTTGCCAGTGGAAGATACTGTTCCGTCTCAGATCTTCTGCGGGATGCTCGAAAGATGAGGATTCCCCCGCTTCGGATCTATGAGATCATATTGCAATGCTACCTTTTTCTCGGTTATCCTCGGTCTATCGAGGGCTTGAAACTGCTTCGTGAGCATTATCCGGCATTCACTCCGCCCGATGCGGATGAGATTGGATCGGAATCATCCGAGAAGTGGCAGAACAGGGGAGAACGACTCTGTCGCAAGATTTATGGTTCGAATTATGAACCTCTCCGTGACCGAATCAAATCTCTGTCCCCCGATCTTGACCAATGGATGGTCTGGGAAGGTTATGGTAAGGTGCTTTCAAGAGATGGAGTTCCGTCGGCTCTACGGGAACTCTGTACCTGTTCTGCACTTGTGGTGACCGGAGATATTGTACAACTCCACTCACACATGATCGGGGCAATCCACGTCGGAGCCAGCTGGAGAATGTTGGAGGAAATGATCGATTTGCTTAACGGCACAGCGAAGGCTGGAATGTGTCGAGGTGCATCGGCGCTCCTGAATCGTATCTCTCAGAAAGCTGGGAAGGATGCGTAAGAGATTTAAGATACCAATCGGGGTTCTGCTCGTGTTCATGCTGGCTGTGGCTGTCACGCTCGTGGTTATCGTCAAGACAAACTTCCTTGAGCGCCAAGCTAACGAGCTTCTTAAACGTAATCTGGAGAAAAAGTACGGATTGCAGATTACTCTTGGAGACATCGGCGGCTCGATCTTCTCAGGATTTCACGTGTCGGACATAGAAGTCAAATACGAATCGGGTGAAGGACTCTATCGTATCGCTGCGATAAATTACATCGACGTAGAATACAATCTATATGACTTGTTGCGCAGCCAATGGATAGTGCATCGTCTTCTGATCGACAGTCTTAGGGTGACGGCAAGGAAAGGTAGTGACGGCTCTCTCGACATACCTGACTTTGCAGGAGATGGGGGTAGTGTAGGGGGTGGGGCAATTGACTTCGCAGTCGAAAAATTGCTGCTAATGAACTCGTCATTCGCGTTGGCGGATCGCTCCAATTCGCTGGAGATTGATGAGATCAACGTCCTGCTCAGCCTTACGAAGGATAAGAACCGATATCAGGCGGAAATCGACACCTGTTGGATGCGAATTCCCTCGTATGATGTTACTCTGCGTCAGCTGACGGGAACGTATACTCTTGTCGACTCAATTATCGAGGCTGAGGATGTCAGGGTCGTGACGGACAGTTCCACGCTAAGCCTGGCTTCGACCTTGACACTGGGATCTGATCTTGGGTTCGATGCAAGCCTGACTAAATCTCATGTAAACTTCCCTGAGCTGTCCAGAATTATCGGTGTGAATCTGGAGGGTGCTGTCGAAGTCGTCGGCAATGTCGATCGTCACGATGGTGTCACGGGAGCCAGCTTAGTAATCGACGGCCTGTTCAGGAACTGGGAATTTGCCGAACTGAAGACAGAGCTGACTTTGGTCAACAAGATGATAACTGTGAGCTCGGTTAGCGGCGGTGCCTTTGGAGCGAAACTAAACGGAAGAGGTTCTTTCAATCTTGGGAGTTCACCGGAATGCTACCAATTCGCTGGCACGGTTGAGAATCTGAGTCTAAGTGGAGCAGTTGAGGGATCTTATGAGTCAAGCCTCACCGGTTCGGTTGTTCTGGATGGATGTGCGCTAACCAGAGATGAGTTGACGCTCGATTTCGATCTGAATCTCGGCCGAGGCAAGTTCGACGCCTACTCTTTTGACTCGCTATCCGGGAGTTGTCGCGTGACATCCGACTCGATCATTTTCAGATATCCATTCGATTTGTTCTATCGATCGACATCGTTATCCGCTGGCGGCAGGATCGAATATTCAGGAGATATGAACATAGAAGGTCAGGCGAATCTGCCGGTAATAGATCAGTTCAAGAACCAGATATTCCTTAGGGACATAGGGGGGAGGGGTTCTGCGAATGTGATGCTAAGTGGTCCGACCGCGGATCCAGCGGTAACGGGTGATTTCACTTCCGATTCTGTCAGAATCTACGACTTCACATCGAGAGACTTCTACTGCTTGTTAGACGTCCAGCATTTCTTCTCCTCACCTGCTGGAGGTGTCGAGATATTCTCCGAAGAGTTCGATTACAGTGGTCTTCAGGGACAATGGGCATATGCGTCCCTTGGGATTGAACCGGACATTGTCTTTATAGAGAATGTAACCGCCTCCATGGAGCCATCCGAGATCCATGGTGTGGGAATGCTCGAAATGGCGGATGACAGTCTCCTGCTCAGATTCAATGAGCTCACAGTTGATATTGATTCTGAGAAAGTCAGCATCGCAGATGAAGCCATTGCAAGCATCACGGATGCCGGAATAAAATTAGTAGCCCTCGACCTGTCCAGCGGGACGGATCGCGTGAACGTGCGGGGGGACTATCTGTACGACGGTTCGCTTGATCTGGTGCTCGGATACGATGATTTGTTGATGGGCAAGTGGCTGCCATACTTCTATGATGAATACGTGATTGCCGGAAGGCTATCCGGGGACGGAATCATCAAGGGGAACCTCCTCGACCCTATTCTTCAATTCGACCTCTCTGTAGGAGATATGAGCCTCGGTGGTGAGAAGATCGGCGATCTCTCCGGTCTGATTTCTTATGCTGACAGCAGTCTCACTTTCAGAGGTGTAACTCTGAGAGGTGTGAGCGATACGACAGAGATAGAGGGATATGTACCGTTAGATCTGACTTTTCAAGCACGAGAATCCCGACTGCTGAAAGACGAGCCGATAGACCTGGACATTTCGATTATAGGTGTCGCTGTTGATACGTGGCTGCCGTACTTCTATGAGGATTATAAGATTGGAGGGAGACTCTCTGCGAACGGGAAAGTCTACGGGAGTCTTCTTGATCCGATGTTTCGATTTAATATGCATGTCAACGATATGACTCTGGACGGAGAAGTAATCGGTGAGCTATCAGGCCAAGTCTCATATTCTGACAGCAGCCTGGCATTGAAAGACCTCTCTCTCGAGAGTGAAGTGACCGCTTATGCGCTGAATGGGTATCTTCCGATTGATCTCACTATCGATCAGAGAGACTCCCGTTTGCTCGATCAGTATCCTATGAACCTGGCAGTCTCGGTGACCGGTTCAAGCTTCGATCTTGTCGATGAGTTCTTTTCAGATGTTGAGTGGCTTGAAGGTTCGTTTGTGGTCGACGCGATCCTATCCGGGACACCCGCGGATATGTATTTTGATGGCTCTATCCGTGTGGACAAAGGGCGGTGCAAGCTTTACTACATTGAAGACCCTATTACTGACATGCAGTTCAGGGGGTTTTTTGACGGCCGCAGTCTGACCGTGAATCGGCTGGAAGGTAAGCTTGCCCGGAATAAGACATCCGGAGAATTCAGTGCCTCCGGATCGATTGATCTTACGGATCTTACGAAACCGAATTATGCTGTCAGGATTCAGGGAACGAATCTTCCTGTTAAGTATGATCTCGGTGAAATCGAAGTCCGCATCGGCAAGCTCGACTTGTCAATCGAAGGTTCAGACCCGCCTGCTGTGACCGGTGATGTCAATCTGGTCCAGATGCTCTACGAGGAACCGTTTTACGATGAGATAGTGGTGGATGCCCTAGCTGCGGCGGACACGGTGTCTGGAATCGACTACAATATTCACATAGATATCCCTCAGAACATGTGGATCAGGAACGAAGATGCTGACGTCGAACTGAAAGGGAGTCTGATAGTCCTTAAGGAGGGTAGCCTTGAGAATTTCCTGGGCACACTCGAAACCATCAGAGGAAAAGTCTATCTTGCAAAGCTCGGTAGGTCGTTCACGGTGCTGTCTGGTGGCACAATTACCTTCGATGAAATAGCCACATTCAATCCGCGGCTCGACATTCAGATGACCACTACAGTAAGAGATTCCACCGGCATGAGGGACGTCTGCATGCAGCTCACGAGGACTCTGAACGATCCGAATATTGATGTTTGCCCTGGGTCTGACCTCTCCATCGATGAAGTCTGGGTTTACATGAATCCGATCGGCAACGGCTTTGGCGATAGTGCTCCATCAGACACTACCGGGGGGGGCGGCTCGTCGCTCGGCGGCCGTCTGTCGGTGGGCGCAGCGGGGATAGCATCCAGTCAGGTGTCGAGGCTGGTCTCGCGCCGACTCGGCGTCGAGACATTCGAGCTCAACACGACCGGGTTTGGCCGCACTCTCAATCCTCTCGAAACTGAGCTGACTATTGGATTCTATACTACGCCGCGTCTGTATATCTACGGAACGAGCCAGTTGACATTTGGCAGAACCGAAGAGCTCGGATTCGACTACAGGCTTTCCAACAGGGTTTTCATATCGGGGCAGCGCGATCGTGACAATCTCTATCACCTCAACCTGAATCTCAACTGGGAATTCAAATGATTCGGCGATCCTGTCTTACTTGCATATTTCTCTTCTTGCTGATTTCCGGAGTCAGCTCCGTGTGCGCCGAGCGTGATCCCCAACTCAAGTGGCTAGGGAAGAAGCCGTTGATCAGCAAGGTGGAAGTGAACGGAAATGAGTATTTCTCCGACGGCAAGGTTAAGAGTCTGATGCGCTCGCAGGAAAATGGATTCTGGCAGTCGCTCAGACTAAGCGAGAGGCATCGCCTCAGAAAAGACTCCAAACGTTACGACATGGCAGCACTGCAGTATCTTTATCTGACAAACGGCTTTGTCGATTCCAAAATCGAAGAGGAGTTCGTGGTCGCCGAGGACAGCAGTGCCATCGTGAAGATCACAGTCGTTGAGGGAAAGCGGTATCTGATTCGGAGCTCGACAACTTACAGCGATCTCGGATCATTTGGTGAGGCAGTAGCTCATCAGTTGAGGCAACTGAGGCAGGGTGATCCTCTCAATCCGCGCAGAATCGAGCAGGTTGCATTCGATATCAAGACAGTATACGCAAACAGCGGCTACCCATACGCCGATGTCAGGGATTCAGTATCCGTTGACAGCGAGGTCGACAGCGCCGACGTGACCTTTTTCATCGAGCGTGGTCCGCTCACGGTATTCGGCGATGTCCACGTCGACAGCCTCGAATTCACCAAACCGAGTACATTTACACGAGAGCTAGTATTTAAGCCGGGAGACGTCTATAGCCGTCAGATGATCATTGATAGCCGGCAAAGAGTCTATTCAACCGGTTTGGCAAGCTACGTCGACCTGACCGTCAAGAACGCTCCAAGCTCGGACACATCGAGTATTCACGATGTCAGGCCCGATTTCCTGTTGAAAGTGAGAGAGCGCAAGCCGAGATACGCGAAGATCAAAACTGGGGCGGGCGAGGACGATGAACAGGATCTTGTATGGGATCTTGGGCTGGAATTCGGCAACAGGAACATCTCCGGACGCGGTCGGCAGGTGCGATTCGGACTGGTTTCCAGTTTCCTGGTGTTCGCCGGAGATTGGCGGATATTGAAAGAGAGATTCGAGTTCGAATACAGTGAACCGTGGCTTCTGAAGATCCGTATGCCGCTGCATCTCACTTTTGGCGTCGAGCCGGGAGTGCGAAGCGAAACCCAGCGATATCGGATATCGAGGATTGATCTGGGTCTGACCACTGCCCGTGAGCTGTCCCGCTCGACAGTTGTCTCCGGGGGGATCGAGTATGAGCAGGTGAAAATCACCGGCATCCCAGCGGATGAGCTTGATGATCTTAAGAAAGAAGAGGGAATCAGTGTGCAGCGCAAAGTTCTCTTCCTTCTTGAAAGGGACACGCGAAACAACCTCTTGCTTCCGATAAGGGGGAGCTATGCTCGTCTTGACGCCGAATATGTAGGTGGCTTTCTTGGTGGTGACAACAGTTTCGTGAAGTTGCAGGGGAATGTATCGCGGTATCAGAACTTCTACGGTTCGAATATCTACGCCTGGCAGTATCGGATCGGATGGGTTCTCGGGACTGCGAGTGATCCTTATGTGCCGACCACAGACAGGTTCTATTTTGGCGGTGGCAAGAGTTTGAGAGGCTATGTTTCGAGCAGTGTCGGTCCGGCGACTGCAGAGGGTGAACCGGCCGGGGGACGTGTGCTGATCCAGACAAATCAGGAAGTGCGCAGGCCGCTTTTCTGGAATTTTTGGGGATCGACATTCATTGATGCTGGCAATAATTACGAAGACTTCAAGTATTTCAAACTTGACAACCTGCTCGTGTCGGGTGGTGTAGGGTTGCAGTATATCTCGCCTGTCGGCCCGATACGCCTCGATTACGGTCACCGTCTGATCCACGGTGGTTATCCTCCGGGCGGCCGCTTCCACTTCTCGATATTGTATGCGTTTTAGACAATCGAACGCAGGATACTGCAGACAGTATCCTACTCTTGTTCCGTGGGTCAACTCCCCGCCACGCAACTCCCAACGCAACTCCACGCCAGGGATACTGAACATGAAGGTACCCCCTTGCGTTAGTTTTAACAAGCTGAGACTTGAAGATATTATCTAAGAAGAGGGCTGGCAATATTGCGACTTTGGGACTGATATTCTTGTCTCTTTGCTGAATGATCTCCCACGGA
>JAHJOQ010000051.1 GCA_018820315.1 Candidatus Zixiibacteriota bacterium
GCCGGAATCATCGGAACCGTTCCACAGAACCTCGTGGGTGCCGATAGCAGTCTCACCTTCGACCAGAGTCCGTACCTTCTGGCCAAGGATATTGTAGACAGACAGCGTGACATCCTGAGAGCGTGCCACCGAGAAGCAGATTGTCGTGGCAGGATTGAAGGGATTCGGATAGTTTTGTGAAAGCGTAAATGACTCCGGCAGAATTGTGCCGTCGTCATCATCCGCAGAAGTCGGAACCATATACTTGTCGTATGCATCGTCATATTTTAGCATCAAGTCCGCTTCGGACGAAGCCCAGATTATAACGGCGACAAGCTCCACAGACTCACCACCTGCGATAGTAACAGGCGGCATCGACATGAAGTGACCGTAGTCGGCCAGCTTCGTGGGCAGTTCAGATATCTCTCCCGACCAGACTGCATCGGCCTTCTCAGCATCCGAGAGTCCTGATTTCGACGCAAGAGGATTGCTGAAATACTCGAACGAGTGCATCGCTCCGCCTATCATCCCAATCCCGACATACTTTCCGAGCTCGGAATTGAAGTAGTACATCAGGTTACGAGAAGGATCAAGGCCGAGCAATTCGAGACCGGAGAAGTCTACGTCGGCAGCTATGCCGGCGCATATTGACTTGCTCGCAAAGGGATCGGTCAAGCTGATTGTATACCGTACGAATGCTGTCGACTCAAGACCAACGTCACTGAACATCGAAACCCGTTGTTCTACATGCAAACCTATCGGGGCCTCGGCAAGATCATCGATGCACGATCCGATCACTTCTGCGTCTCCCCATCTTGTGACGGGATTGACCAGCAAACCGGTCTCAACCTCAGCGACGAAATCATTGTCCGAGATTCGGCCGCTGGTATTTCTGACGGCGTCGCTGACATTTCCCTCATCATCGGAGATGATAAGAGCAAACTCCGTCAGATAGTCGATGCTGTCGATTGAGAAGCCAGCCTCTCCCTTATCTATCATGGACCCTGCGCCGAGGCCGACCGCGCCATAGTTGCAGCTTCCAACAGAAAGCTGACCGTTGTTGATAGAACCGGAAGCCGCGAATTTGCTCTGAGCGATCACGACATCGAAATACGCGTTGTTCAGGAACTCTCCGTTTTCATCAAAGAAATCGATTCTGAAAGTGATGACGGTTCCGGGTGTCACGTACTGATCTGCCTGCACCACGAATGGCTGCGATTGGTTGGCTGATTTGTTTCCAGCGAAGAGAGATCCATAGTACGCTGAGTCGGAAAGAATGGTGACACCGGATTCGTATGTCTGCAAAACTCCCCACAGACCGCCGACATCGTAATTACCTATCAGGACATCAACAGAAAGCTGAACCACTTCAAATGGTTCGATTATGCCGTTTGCGTCGCCCGGAAGTTGATAGCCTTGATACATGATAGCTGCGTGAGTCGGCGCAGGCATATAGTTGATTGCGTTCTCAATATCTATCAGACCCATACCGCTGGCGTTATCTTCACCGGGTTCGTCAATGTCGAGAGCCGAGATGAGAAGCGCGTGCTTAATCTGCTCGACCGTTGCATCCGGATTGTACTGCCGCAACAATGCCACAGCACCTGCCACATGCGGAGCGGCCATCGAAGTACCTGACATGTATTTCGTTGTGCCGCCTGGCTTGAGAGACTTTATGTTCACGCCGGGTGCCACAACTTCAGGTTTGATTATCGTCGAATCGCAATTCGCTGGACCACGACTCGAGAAGTTTGCGACCGGATAGCCGTCGACCGCATGATTCACCGCTCCGACCGAAAACGAACTGAGCGGTGAGGATGCACGGTCGGCTGGATTTCTGATCGTGCCCTCGGTCGGGCCTTCATTGCCGCAAGCAAAGACATTGACGATTCCGAGCTGCTCGAGATTATCAATAGCCTGCCAGAATGTGTTGTCGCATGCTGCGAAAATCCCTTTGGGAATGCCCCATGAATGACAAATCGCATCAGGCAAATCGTCAGTGGTCTCAGGATTGCCATCAGGATCGGCAGCCCACTCGAACGCCGAGAGAATATCGGAGATTGTCTGTGTGAACCCGGAGCCTCTGTCAACAACCGCCGCGCAAGCCCATTCGGCGTCGGGGGCCACACCGACAGTGTCACCTTCGAAGACACCTGCCATAAGACCCATCACGTGAGTGCCGTGACCTGAGTTGTCATCGGGAAATTCCGAATTGAATGGATCGAGCCATGCAGAGGCCGGATCCCCGGCTGTGATCCCGCGCCAGCGCGAGGCCAAACCGGGATGGCTGCCGTCTACTCCGGTATCAAAGCTCATTACCAGGCGCCCTGCACCGGTATATCCCATTGCCCAAAGCTTATCCGCCTTGATCGCAAGAAGATTCTCCTCCGCCCCACCGATCACCGTCGGGGACTCTGCGACATCTATCGGGTCCACTAATTCGAGCATAGCATCTTCGACAATCAGTTCTACGGATTCGAATTCCGCAAGAAGCGCGAGATCGCGTGGAGTCGCTTCGACCAGAATTGCATTTGCTATCCAGTAGGATTTCTTTATCTCTATCGATGCGGAACTTCTACTCAACTCGTTCGAAAATCTGTCGAGCGCAGTCTTTGACGACGATACGACGCTCCGACGAACCATCTTATAGCGATCACCGAAATTCGTTACGGGCACTGTCGCGGATTTCAGAGCCACCGATGACTCAACATCAGGCTCGAAGAAGACCAGTGCAGAAATACTCTCGCTGGCATTATCAGCCAGACTGCGCTGCAGGCCAGAGCTCAGTGAGGCGGATAGAACAGCACTTGGAATCAGACTGCCACAACAGAGCAACCCGATGATTGCGAGCAATTTGAATGTGCCTGAACGAAGTCTCAATAGTGCCTCCCTGTTGACTTACTCCTGTGTCGAGCAAACCCTGTGCCACGACCGTAAGATGCAATCTGATGCACATAGAATGTCGGCCAATCCGAAAAAGCGCTGTCTAACCGATTATTAAACAATCACTTACATATCATCCGGGCTGGTCGGCGAGATGTTGCCGAGGCAGCGGATTGCAGTTCAGATGAAATTATGTGCATATAAATGCACATAGGCATGTGCAAATGCTTTCACAATAATGACATAGACAAGTTTAATGTTGCAGTATCGACCGCGAAATCTTAGAATCAGGCATGTCTGAAATCACGAGAGAGAGATTGGGAGTCAACTGGTTGGTCCCGGCGCTCCTAATATTCGGGCTTGCCATCAGGGTCGTGTATCATCTGCAATACTCTGGCTCCCTAATCTGGGGTGATCTGAGTATCGACGAGCATTTGCACCATGCCTGGGCACTCTATCTTGCCGATGGCAACCTGGTCGGCGACGCAGTCTTCTTCAGAGCTCCTCTCTACGCCTATTTTCTGGCGTTGATCTATTGGTTGTCGGGGGCGGATATGCATGCGGTTCTGATCATACAACATTTGGTTGGAATCGCCACCGGCTACCTGCTCTATCGATTGACTAAGAAGATGTTCTCCTACACCACTGGAGTCCTTGCACTCGCATTCTACATTCTGTCACCTATATTCGTTTATTTCGAGGGACAGCTGCTCCTCGATTTTATGATTCTACCGCTGACACTAGCCGCTTTCATCTTCCTCCACAGCGGCCTAGCTGACGACAGGAAAGCCTCGTGGATACTCTCCGGTGTGTTCTTCGGCCTTACAGCACTCACCAGACCCAATGTACTTCTCTTCCTGCCCTTTCTGGGAATCTGGCTGCTGGTGCATATCGCGAAGAAGAACGGTGTGCGAACAGCACTCCTGAGAGTCGCAATGGTAGCAGTTGTCACCGCCGCCGTGATAGCCCCGGTTACGGTGAGAAATTACGTCTTGTCGGGGGATGTGGTGCTGGTGTCATCGCAGGGTGGTATCAATTTCTATCTGGGAAACAACCGCGATGCAGATGGCGTGAGTGCCTACATGCCGGGACTTGGATTCGACTGGGAATACGCAGACTGTATCCACATAGCTGAAGAAGCTGAAGGAAAGGCGCTGAGCGCGTCGCAAGTCTCTACCTACTGGTACAGACAGGGTGTCGAATTCGCACTCGACGATCCTGAGATGTTCCTGCCTCTTCTGGTTAAGAAGATGTATCTGTTGGTGAACAACCATGAAATTTCCAACAATCGGGACATCAGTTTCGTGTTCGACAAGATATGGATAGTATGGATCCTTCCGGTAGGTCTGTGGATTCTACTCCCGCTCGCCCTGATCGGAGCGATTGCGCGTCGACACAACACATGGACCGGTCTGCTGGCTCTTTACATTTTGACGTACTCATTCACTATCCTGATGTTTTTCATCAATTCACGTTTCAGGCTGCCGGTGCTGGTCTTCCTCCCCGTACTCGCAGCCCTTGGTATTGAGGCGCTCGTTGAGGCGATCTCGCGGAAGCGTGCCGCCAGGGCAGTTGTAATGTTTGCAGTGATTCTGATCATTGCCTACGGCACCACAAGCAATCTCTACAGACTGGATTTCGAGGATCATTCTCAGGAAGAGTATAACATAGGCAATCACCTCATGAATCAGGGACGTTTGGACGAAGCAGCCGAAAGATACCATTCTGCCATTGCCAAGCGCCCCTCAATGAATCAGGTGAACTTGAATATCGGAAGCATCCATCTGAGCAGAGGAGAAATCGACTCAGCGCGGACTTATTTTCTGTGCGAATTACAGATCGCCGTTGACTCATCGAAGGCATACAATAATCTGGGCGTAGTGGAGAGACTCGCACACAATGATTCGCTGTCTCTTTCATATCTGAGACTCGCTCTGGAGTTGAAGCCGTACTATGTTGATGCGCTGATCAATTACGTAATTACAGCCCGCGGTGTCGGCATGCACAGACAAGCGCTGGAGTTGCTTGATAGGGCTATTGCGGCCAATTCGACGAGCACGCAGGTCTTCCGACTGAGGGGAGTGCTCAGATTCGATCTCGGACAGCTGGAGGAGGCCCGTGGAGATTTCGAGCGATCTCTTGACCTCCTGATTGAGAGTCGCCAGCCCTCATTTACTACCCTTTCTTCCTTTATGCCCGCTTCACAACGGGAGATTGAGCGAACCGAGGATGAAGCCGTTATCCTGTATCATCTCGGAACGATAGCAGGCCGCACAGGTTCGCTCGACTCGTCTGTGACGCTGCTAAGAGATGCAATGAGACTCGATTCAACTCTCGTTGAAGCAAGAATCAACCTGACGACTGCCCTGGTGCAGCTCGGCCACTTCAATGAGGCACTGAGCTCGTGTGAGAATATTATTGAATCTGGTGAGGACAATTATCTCGTATGGTACTTACTTGCAGTTAGTCGACTCAACCTCGATGACTTTTCCGGTGCTGCAGGTGCCGTCGACAGCGCACTTGCCCGGTCGCCAGAGTTTACGCCGGCTGTCTCACTCAAGATGCTACTGCAACAGAAAACGGGAGAGAACTGAGTTCCCTCCCGCGTTAATTTCAGATCAGTCTGTGCTGATCATATGAGCGTCATCGATTAGTCAATATCGAACCAGTCTATCATACCCCTGAGCAGTCCAATCGCATCTTCCTCTTCAATCGCGTAGAGGGGGAAGCCAAATGCGGCTGACTTGTGGCATCCCGTGTCATAGCGAACGCCGCAGACGCCACCGTCAATGTCACCCTCACTTCCGTAAGTCGAGAAAGCCAGATATACTCCCTGCCCCTGACCGCTCGATTCGTAGAAGTTCACCGCCGGAACTCCGCGGAACGGATACGGAGTGAATGGTGTGTTTCCATGCACGCACCACATATCGTAATTATATGGATTGCCATCGCAGCCTCTGAAACTGTCGAAGCTGCCGTAGTACTCCTCGAGATGCTCGAATGACGCATCCAGATCGGGAAGGCCGCTCACGAGAGAACCTGCTCCGATGAACTCCTCGTTAGAGTGATCACAGGTGCATGAGATAATGGAACAAAGCCAGCTATTGATCCAGTTTGCGCTGTACTGGCCTTCGATCGTGAAATAGTTCCATGCCATGCTCGAAGGACTCATCGGGATGATCCCCGCAGGTCCATCGAGAACTATGCCGAACTGGTTGCGACCTATCATCATCACCTTGCCTCCGATATCCATGTACTCTGAGAGTCTTTGATACATTGGAAGTTCGGATCCGGCGTTGTAGTAGTACGACTCATTTAGCATAACCACGAGTTTGTACCGGGTTATCAGTTCTCTCGGGGGTGGTACATCAAACTCCGAACTACCCTTCAGCCCGTGATAGATAGTGTCAACTGGATGACCGGCTTCTTCGAAGAGGTGTCTCCAATACGGGAAATACCTCCCGGTCATCAGATCGCCACCGTAGGTGCAGCATGTACCGCACTCGCCCCACAGCGCACCAGGAGAATGCTTCCAATAGCCAGTGTTGTCAATCAGCAGTATACCTCTTTCGCACGCAGGCTGAATAGCCTCGAAAACGCTGACAGCCGGTGTCGGATCCACGGCGAAGGCGTCATCACGGCAGGCGACTTTGAACACGAAGTATCCCGTCAGTGTAGAGTCGGCAGAACCAAGGCCTCTGAACAAGTTGGTAAGTGAACCGAA
>JAHJOQ010000052.1 GCA_018820315.1 Candidatus Zixiibacteriota bacterium
CACGAACACATAAGGCAAACGTTTTGCCAACTTGTGGGAGTTGACCTGAATACCGAGGGATGTTGAATGATAACGACTTAGCTCATGGAAAGAGAAACGGCAAGGGGGTGGCTACGTCATAAATCCGACCGTCTGGCGGGCTATCCCGTAACATGCTGTGCGGCAACGTAGATCAGACCGCCACCAAACGGTCGAAAAGTAGCGGACTGGCGAATCAGGGGGGGGATTAGAGAGGTCTCTCTATCCCATATAGCCTCATTTTTCTTCTCAAAGTTGTCTCCGACATTCCGAGAGCTCGCGAGGCCTTTGACTTATTCCAATCGTGAGCCTTAAGAATCACCTCTATTTGCGTTTTTTCGAGCGCTGCGGTCAGTCTCTTCCTGTTGACTTTCTTCAATGAGGACTCACGAATATCTGCCGGCAGATCATCCTTTTCAATACGTCTGCCAGGGCTGAGAATACCGAACTTCTCGATCATGTTTTTCAGTTCCCTGACGTTCCCCGGCCAATCATGAAGGATCATTGCCGAAATTGCATCAGACGAGAAACGAATCGAGGGTTTCGCGAATTGCCTGCTGAAGTGATCGATCAACGGCTGAATGTCTTCTGGTCTCTTTCTCAAAGGTTCAATCTCGAGACAGAATTTATTCATTCTATAATAGAGATCTTCCCTGAATTTGCCCTCTCGAATCTTGGCTCTCAGATCCTGATTTGTCGCAAAAATGAATCTGATATTCACATTGATGGTCCTATTGCTGCCGACCGGCTGAAATTCCTGATATTCGATCACTCGCAGTATCTTAGCCTGGATGTCAGGCGGCATGTCACCAATTTCATCGAGAAAGAGCGTTCCGCCATCGGCCGCCGCGAATTTTCCCGGTCTGGCATCAACGCCCGATGCTACATTCTTGGCTATTCCAAACAGTTCTGTTTCGCTCAGTCCGGTAGCGAATGCGGCACAGTTGACCTTAACCAGCGGCTGGTCGCTCCTTGCACCTAAACTGTGGATCCTCTCACACATGATCTCTTTCCCGGTGCCGCTCTCACCGGTAATCAGTACACTCGCGTCCGACTGTGCAATCACCTGAACATTCTTCAAGAGCTCCAGAGTGGCAGGATTCTTCGTGATAAACCTCTGTTTCCGGCTCTCTGCATGCAGCTCGTCTAGATATTCGGCAGTCAGGACATTTGCATTCTTGAAGTTCTTTGCAGTCGTGATGACATGTGAGAGGAAATTCGCCATCGCCGAAATAAACGAGACATCATCCTCGGAGAACAGAGCAGGAATGGTATGGTGGTCAAGATACAAGACACCGAGCGCTTTGCGACCGTCATAGACAGGTATGCAAATGACAGAGAGGATGTTATTGTCAATGATACTCTTGAAACCCTTCGTTCGTCTATCTACCAGGGCGTTTTCAATCACAAGAGCGCTCTCCGATTCGGCGACATTCTGGACAACATTCTTGCTAAAGTCGACAATATCCCTCAGGCTGTCATCGTCACAATTTACGTACGCGCGTACCCGTATATCCGTAATATCCTGCTGCCTTAGCAGCAGCACGCCGCGCTCAGCACCGGTCAGATCAACGGCAAAACGGACGATCTTCTGAAGAGTCTCATCATAGTCTGCAAGATCCCTGAAGACGTTGGAGATTGAGTGAATCGCATCCAGCAGTTCACGCTTGTCCGTACGCTCTAAGCTCTCAGTCCCAAGCTCATCCTGATAGCGCGTGACGAGTACTTCGTTATTGAGCTTCGCTGCGAGGTTGTGTGCATTCAGTAGGTACTTTCGTGCCAGCTTTTCCTTCTCAGCGAGAGAATAGTACTCTCTGATTCTGCACGAGACCTGCAGAGCCAACATGGTATTTCCGGCACTATGCAGAACCCTGTATGCCGATTTCAGAAGCTGAAGCTCTTGCGTTCTGTCCGATTCCGGAACCTGGCGAAACACTATCAGCGCCTTCACTGCGCGGCACAACGGCGCCTTGGATTTTGAGATGCTTTCCACTAGAGGCGCAAACTGATCAAGATTGACCTGCGCCGTTGTGTCCTCGTTGATGAGCAGATAGAATAGGCCAAGAGCAGCGAAGTAGTAGGAGCCGAGTTCCATATGCAGGCCTACTATGGGCACCAGCTTCTTTGCAGCACTATGATCTGTATACAGGATTTCATAGAGACACCTAATCAGGAGCACATCATTCAATGAGGCACGATCCCCCAGGTCATTGAAAATGTTCTCAGCCTTGTCTGAATACAGCTCATATGCCGAGGAATCCGCGGTGTACAGCGCCAATTCCGCAAGGTTCTGATAAACCTTCCCCAACTCTCTTTCCGACCCGATCTGTTCAAACAGCAGTGCCGATTTGCTCAGCAGCTCCTGAGCTCTGGACGTTTCGCCCTTCTGCAGGCTCAGCCAGCCGTCATCGGCAAGAAACCTCGCCAGAAGCGTTTTCCCATGTTCCTGAGCACTCGCAGATAGATACTTCTGAATCCAGTAGTCCGATTTCTGATACTCAGCCATCCTCGCATGACACAACATCACGGTGCGATAGGTGCCCAACAACTTGGTGAAGTCGACCGGATGGACAGCGGATTTCATACCAAGTTTCGCATACTTGATCGACTTGCGGTACTCCAGAGCCTCCGAACAAAGCAACGAGAGATTCATCAGTGGTGTCACAGCACAATCCATCAATCCGTTCTCGTTGGCAGTGTCGATACTTATCTTGTAGTTGTCAGACGCTTTGGAGTAATCGCCCCGCCTCCAGGAAAGAGTCCCCAGGTCGCTATAGATTCTCAGTTTCAGGAGGTTGTCGTTGGTTTCCTCCGCCTTCTTCATAAGATCATTCAGCTCTGCTTCGGCCTCATCGAGTTTGCCTGTTGCGGCAGATACCCAGGTCAGCAACCTGTGAAATTCGAGCGAAAATGCTGTATTACCAGATTGTCCAGCATCACTTATCCCGTCGTCGATCAAACGAAGCGCACCTTCCATCTCCCTGCGGAAAATCCGCTGGTACGCGGCTCTGTGCAGATACTCGAGACGAGAAGCGGTGGAACCCGTGCAACATGAAACCGCTTCCTCGTAGTAAACCGCCGCATCTTCCGTCTTGCTGAGGACAGCCGATAGATCTCCGAGATTCCCGGCCAGATCTGCCTTCACAGTGTCGTTGGCCTTGACAGAAGAATCATTGAGCATCTGATGAGCGCTCCATAGGCACAGGTAGGATTTCAGGTAGTTCTTATTTTCCCTTAATGACTCGTACGAAGTCATCAGGTCCGACAATTTCTCCGTAGAATTCGGCTTGTCCGGTATCGGAAGGAGAGGCTTCGCACCGTCAGAACCATTCAGGCCGGAATAAGCAGAGATGAGCTGTTGTTGAGTGGTAGAAATGTGCCAGAAGTCGACATATCGGTCGATCTGGGATTCACTCAGAAGACTTCGCAGGAGCCTAAACGCACTCAGATGGTCCTTTCTGAATGCGCAATCGACATCGTTAAGAAACTCCTCATGGAGACCAAGAACCTTGTTTCGTTCAACGAAGAACTTCTGAGCGTTCAACTCCCGTGAATTGTGAACTCTGGCTTGGCGAAAATCTGTCAGAAGCCGCAGGGAGAGAAGAGTCCTATTCAACTCCTGCAACTTAGAGTCGTCAATGAGGCCGCATTCATGAACTGCATCCAGAATGATGTGTGGACGGTTACAAGGATCATCCTGTGTCAGTTTCGCTGTCAGATCAACCAATCGATCCTTCACGGGACTCTTCGAATTCCTGATCTCACCTCCCGAAAGAGACTCTTCGATGCTGCGTCCAAGGGAGAAATTGTCAGAGTCAGGCGATATGCTATCGTTTGTCTCGACTTCGGGTGCAATGAACCTCATGGTGCCAAGCAACTTGCCCCGAAGCGGCTGATTGGCAGGTCGCAGGAAGTCCAGATCGGTAAGGTACATGTGAATACCAGTTGCATCCTCTTTTACGAGATAGTTGCTCAGCTTTGCGTCTCCGTGGATGAATCCCATCAAGTGAATGTAGTCGAGTACGAAACAGACCTCTGGAAAGAGCGAATCGAAATGCCGTAGCAGACATTCCGCGCTCAGGGGCTTCCATTCTGATCTGTCCAAATATGGATATTCAAAGAAGACCTCACCGTCTTCTGTATGCCTATCAACAGCTCGCAGCAGGTTTCGGTCGCTGAGTTTTCTCTGCGAGTCAAACGATACATTGAGAATCTGCATCTTGTCCGACTTGCTCAAAGATCCGTTGGTAGAAAGTGTCTTAACAAAACACTTACTGAGCGTGGATGTTTTGGTCGCAATCCATGACTGAGTGAGGTTATTTTCAGCGACCAGTTCCTCAAATTCATAGAATTGTGATTGGGGGATCAGATTCATAGTGCACCACCTTGGCAATTGGCACTCTCCTGCAAACAAGACTCGGGAGTACAGAGTGCAGGTTTCATAGATTTTGCTGGTATATGTAGAATACTATTCTCCGTGCTCATCTGCAAGTATTTTGTGTGTGCACTGACAGATTCTGGCAGTGAGATCGGTGAGGGTAATCCTGAGATTCTCACCATGGCCCTGAGGAGGAAGTACGGGAAATAAAACGGGAAAGGACAGGCCGTGCACGTCAGAGGGGGCTAGGAAACTGCCGTACAAACAGAACTGCCCCTTCCCAAACCCAATTAATACAAAAAATCCCGGAAGTCAATAACTATTGCATATGAGATTTCGCACATCAGCGAGACTATCGGCGGGCACTGTCACACCGCTGAAAGGGCGTGCTGAAAAGGTCAATCCAGATCGAAATGTCCTCACAGCAATGACGCCGTTTGGGGTCTTGGGGTGCACACGGGAGCCGTGCTCCAGTGAATGCTGCAAGAGATGATCGTCTGCCTATTTGAACGGCGTTCCGGCGAAACTCAGTATCCAGAAACCCACCAGATAAACCGAGCTCAATGCCTGAAAGCCGGAGACTACACGCACCCAGCCCGTAGCTTTGAGATCAAACTCCTTGCGAGTGAGTAATCTGAGCCATCGACCAAAGTTGACATCCCGGAAACCGATGTTGAACGCGCTGACTGAACTGAAGAAAAACGCCCACCAGATCAGTCGGATGAACATCGGCACCCATCGAAACGTCATAGCATGCTTGTCTTTCAAATATGAGTTCTTCCGGTTGACGAGCGTCTGAACACTCGTGTCGGTTAGTTTTGATACATCCTCTGCATTGTAGGTGCACCAGTGGTCTGCATCCACCGTAGTGCCGCTGAGAACAAGCATCACTCCTGATCGTCCGCAAAGAAGCGCCGACAAGTAATACAGAGACCCACACAATAGCCAGATAGCCCCGAATATCTTCCAGGGCCTTCTCAGGTTACTGCCGTATTCACTCGTCCAATCGAAGAAGACAGTCTCCAGAAAATGCGGATCGTGACGTCGAAGAGCACAGATAACATCACGCTCCTATTGTTTGAAACCCAACTCTGAAAACGCTTCTCGCAGTTGCGTTAGGGCAGTGGGATTAGTGTCGTACCTCATTTGCTTGAGGCCAAAAGCCTGCGCAATTGAAGGGATGTCAGGCAAACTTCTTGGCTCAAAGACTACATCAGTCAGAAGAGACTGCGTCATATGTGCGCTATCAAGAACTGTCATTATCAGATTAGCTCCCGTGAGGTCAGCGACCCTTAGGTCGGAGCGCATGAGGTCAGCGTACGTGAGGGTAACAGCTTTGAGGTTAGCGTCCTCGAGCATAGCGCCCGCGAGGTTGGCGTGCATGAGGGATACGCCTTCAAGATCCAGCCGCTGTCCCAGACTATCGCCCATTAACCACCACCGATGCAAGTTCAGAAGACTATCCAGCTCCACACGCGATCTGTAAACTGAGGCCGCATCCCCATCATATCGCCAACCCCACGTAGTGTAGACCTGTGCCTGCGCTGACGGCAGCGTGAAGAGTGATACTATGACAACCACAGCGAGCAATGATTGGTATCGGACTGATCCTGCGTTGCGATTCAATGTATATCCCCTGGTTCAAACCCGATCTTACGGTTTCAGCAAATATGGTCACCGTGTGGTGCCATTGCAAGCAGAATCTTCTCGGCGCCTGGGAGTCAACTTTCTCAGACTGAATTCTAGACCAATGCCAAATTCAGTGATTGAGCACGCTGATATGAAACTCTACGCTGCAAAAAGTGGTTTAATGGATAGAAGTCCAAAATAAAGAGATGCGAGGATGTTATGCACATGATCGAGACAAGATTGAGCGATCTCGATGGGGGAAAATTGCTTGATGTCGCGACAGGTCGAGGTGATTTCCTGGAATACCTAATTGCCACTCTGAAATCCTATTCGGAGGCATACGGTATTGATTCCTCGGAAGAGCACATCTCTGTCGCAAGACATAATCTGGGGAATGACAAGATTGATTTTGAGGTGATGGACGCAGGTGCTATGACCTTTGACAGCAACAGTTTCGATATTGTGGCCGTCAGCAACGCACTGCATCATATGGAATCTGTCGAACCTGTTCTCCAGGAAATGAAACGGGTCTTAAAACCGGATGGAATCTTCATCATCAATGAGATGTTTCGGGATTTTCAGAACGAGAAACAATCTGTATTTGTGAGAGCTCATAATTGGTGGGCTGCTATAGATAGAATCAAGGGTGTAGTTCACAATCAGACATATCGTAAGGAAGAGCTACTTGGCCTTGCTGACTGGCTCGGATTGCAGGGAATCGAGATGATTGAGAACCAGGACATTCTGATGAGTTCGGGTGATTCTCCAGATGAAGGTTGGTTGATTGATAAAATCGACGACTATATCAGGAGAATAGCGAGTGATGCACAACATGCTGATTTGCTGGAGCAAGGTAAGCAGATCAGGAGGGACGTGACAAGCACCGGGTTCGCAAAACCGACTGAACTTTTCATTCTCGGACACAAAGCAGTTTAGGTCCGTATTCTGCAACGTCAATACTGACTGAATAACCTGCCTGCGACTCCCGTATCACACTGCACTGCCTATTAATTTGCAATGTAGCCGACAACTATCTGATCCTGCTATCGAGATATATTCAAAAGTTGTGGATAGAATAGAATGAGCGTATCCTCTTAATAGTAAACAAGAGAACTCGGGTTTATCCGAGCAGGAGGACACGCTCATGAGGAATAGTAATGTAAGTA
>JAHJOQ010000053.1 GCA_018820315.1 Candidatus Zixiibacteriota bacterium
ATCTTGCGCATGAGGCTACCTCCTGTTAGTTTGTGGCGCTTCGCGACCACGGGTTCTATCAGTTTTTAACCAAAACTAAAGGTAGCCTCATTGATTTCAAACACCTATCTGCACCAATACCGAATCATAACATAGGAACTGGCAGCCAATTGGAGCGAGCAGGGTTCCTGCCCGTACAGAACAGGCGCGTAGTGCAGAGCGTGGTTTCGACACCCCAGCTTCAGATCGGCGTCATCACGAGGAGCGAAACGACGCGGCAATCTCTATGTTGATTGAAATCGGTGCTCGCAGGAGCTGTACTCCTGAAGTTGTTGAAAGCGAGATGCTATTTCTCTTTCGGGAACTTCTTATTCCAGCGGTCTTTCAGAAGGGATGATAACTTGTTCTCGAGCGATTCGGGGAGTCTTTCTGACCGACCGTCGCGACAGAGGGTGACAGTCTGTCTTAGACTATCGATCATTATTCGGCAGTTCTGGCACTCGCCAATATGCTTCTCTATCTCGGCGCAAAGCTCAGGTTCTACTTCGCCATCAAGATAGTCGCTCAGTCCCTTAATGTAATCCCGGCAACTCTTTCCCATATCGAACCTCGAATACAGATGTGAGTTTGTCCCGGAGCGCAAGCCTTGCGCGAAGAATGCGAGACTTTGTCGCGGCTTCGCTCTCCTCTATTATGGCAGCCACTTCTTTGACTGACAATTCCTCAAAGTACCGAAGCAGAAATGCCTCACGATACTTGACAGGCAGCTCAGATATCGCATCATCGATAATCTTGCGCAGCTCCTCGCTTTCAAGCAGCGAATGCGGGTCTTTCCAATCGAAAAGGGCGTGCGCATCATGCATATCATCGGCATTTCGACTCGGAAGATACTCCTCGATCGGCTTCAGGTCGACATGCTTCTGCTTGCCGAGAAACTGCCTCGCCTGATTGAGCGCAATGGCATAGAGCCAGCTCCCGAATGCAGCATCTCCACGAAACTGATCTATATTATCGATAGCTTTCAACAGTGTCTCCTGCACTATATCTTCCGCATCCTGCTCATTTCCGGTCATCTTCCGCCCAAGGGCAAAGATTCGTCCCTTGTAACCATCCACGAGCTTCACGAAGGCATCAAAATCACCAGCTTGCGCCTTCTTGACTAGCATTGACTCATTCATTTGAGTGTCAATATAACCAAAATGATTCAGAAAATCTTCCAGTAAAGTGATATTGCGTGAATGAAGTATGTGGAAGTATGTGAAGGACAGCAGGCGTGCAGCCACTGCCGGACCTAACGGGTTACTGTAACGGGCAGATTCTGCCGGTCATCAATCCGCAATTATCCTCGGCGTGATCAGGATAATCAAATCTGTTTTCTCGATACTCGTCGAGTGATGCTGGAACAGTCTCCCGATCAGCGGTATAGAGCCAAGCAACGGGAGTTTCTCGACAGTTTTGTGTTCGATCTCTTTCATCAGCCCACCGAGTCCGAGCGATTCGCCCGCCTTGACCGTCACCGATGATGTCACCGACCGCTTCGATGTTATCGGGCGTTGATTATCTGACGGGCCGGTGTATCCCGTGATCTCCTCGACAACAGAAGATACGTCGAGCGTTATCATGGAGTCAGCACCGACTCTCGGTGTCACCTGCAGACTTAGTGTCACATCCAGGTCCTGGAAACTGACAATGTCCTGAACCACACCGGCTTCGGAAAACCGATTCAATGTCTGTACCGGAATCGTGGTCGAAACTTCTATCTCGGCCTGTTTATTCGAAAGAGTCGTCACTCGCGGATTAGAGACCAGATCGGAATTGCCGTTCTGTATCAACAAATCGAGAAGCAGAGTCACTTCGCCGATAGTCATGCGCCCCCAGCTCCAGTCTCCAGCCTCGATCGGCCGGGTCCCAACCCCCTCGACACCACTGTCATCTTCGAGATTGCCAAGCGTGAGAGAGTAATTATCGGGAAAGTCGAATCCAAGCTTCTTCTCATTGCGAATCGAGGTTTCGATAATCTTGACCTCAATCTCCACCAGCGGCCGGGGCTGATCGATCTCTTCGATCAATCTCTCGATACGATTCAGGGCTGTGGAGTAGGTAGAGACTTCGAGGACTTCATCCCATCCACCGCCTTCGCCACTTCCCTGTCTGGAGAGAATCTCCATCTTGCTGCCTTCCGGGAGCAATGGCTCCGCCACAAGTCTCGCCTCTGCGGCAGGGACATACTGCAATCGAAACAGTCTTGTCTGGAATTCACGGAGATCGACTTGTTCTATTGGCTTGACGACGACTATATTGCCTGCGATATACCATGAAGCTGACACCGAGGAAGTGATGACATCTAGCGCATCGGCAAGCGTAACATCAACAAGCGCCAGAGTCACCATGCCCTCAACCTGATCAGATATCGAAAGATTCAGGTCATTCTGAGCGGCCAGCAATTTCAAGATATCGACTACTCTGCCATCGTCGACCGCAAAGGTCACAGACCGACCCTCCAGATCGCCACGATTAAGATCTGCATACAATGGGACAGAGCAGCACGCTATTATCACGCATGTCGCAGTTACAAGTCCCAGCCACCAATATCTGTCAGTAATCAGCATATTTATCTCCGTCTCAGGTTCAGCTTAACATTCTCGGAACCCTTCTTGAGCAAGACTGAATTGCCATCGATACTCGCGACAGTCCAGCCGTCGATTGCACCGCCCTGTTTCACAATCTGCCCGTCGATTATCGCCATTGTACCACCACCCGAACTCGATATCGCAGACAACTTAAATTGCACCGGTGCCTCAGACACTTGAGCGCCCTGCCGTTGCGGCGCCTTTCTGCGAACGAATGGGTCATCTTTCCAATCCTGTGTATCGGTGAGACCGACACTACCGATGTCTGCCGGTGCGATTGTCGCTACCATATCGGCTGGACCACTCGGTGGTGGTGCCTGTTCGGACATGCCTGGCTTGTTCTTCTTTTCAGCCGTGAATGGGTTGTTCCAAATTCCCCAGATTACCGCCACTACGAGGATTCCATATACTATATATTTCCTTCTCTTCTCCGTCACAGCACAGTTTCCCTTCCCGGCACAATGAGAACCTCCAACTGTAAATCGAAGTATATCTCCGGATCGACTGTCTGCTGATATACCAGCTCAATATTGTCGATATCGGCGACAATGACATCTTTCTCGAGCAGGGCTACGAAATCACCTACGTCAAAGAAACGTCCTCGACCTGCAATATCGACATCGATTCTATCGATATGATGGCTCTCTTCGCCCTTATCGAGCTTATCCAATAGCGGATCGAAAGAAATGTCCATATTTAGAATGGTCAACTCTTCGCTTGCAGCCAGTTGCATCAGATGACCCAGAATCAATTCCACACTATCCGGCCCCACCAGACTGCAGCGCAGACTGTCCCACTTGTCGCTGGATTCTTCCATCGTAGTCTTGATCACACCCGCCTGCTTGAGATGAGCTTCTGCAACAGAGAGCCTGCTGCCGATAGACTCCTGTTCGCTCTTCAGTACGCTCATCTTTGAAGATTGCTTCTGGTATAACATGAAGTACCAGCCGATCAATAGAATCAGCGAAGCTGCCAGCGATATGTATATTCTTTTGCTGAGCATAATTACCTGGTTACAACCTCCATGCTGAATAGCGTCCTCTTGACAGCTAATTGCGAACTTGTTCTCTTGCTACCAATCTTGATATCTTCGACCATCGGATGATCTCTCAGGCCTGAAACGTACATATACAGTTCTGCCTCTTGCTTTTCATTTGGACCGACCACTTCGCCGGTCAAGCCGATAACCGATCCCCCTGTACCCCGGTCGCTGACATTGACCGTGTTCAGCCGGACACTCTCACGCGATAAGCTTGACAGGAGAACCAGAGCCGCCCTGAAACGTGATTGGCGACTGCTGCCTAACGTAGCTAAGTGACCCTGCAAATCGACCGTTTTTGCTTCGAATCCGGACAGATGTTGCAATACCGGAGCTGATTCTACGTGCTCGACGAGTGACTGCTGTTCAATGAGATGTTTCTCAATACTCACGATGCTCGTGTACTTGAATATGGTGAGTGCAGCAACTGACAGCAGGACCATCAAACACCATACAAGACTGTACTTGAAAATGCGAGACTCCTGCCTGGCCTTCATTATGAATTTGGGCACGAGGTTCACTATTGACGAGTTGATTTTTCTGCAAGGATAGATAGACATCCATTGCGAGCAATCGGAGATATCATCTGCTATTTTCAAACGCCTGCAGTATTCCCGGACACTCGATCTTTCGCTCAAATCGACGACCTTGCCGCCAATTACTGTCGTTACAAACTTCCCTATCTCCTCTGAAAGGTGAGATGGCATGCTGATATATGCCGTCTTAATTGAGCGCTGTCCGAACTGACCTTGGTAGTAGTCGATGGCATCACGCATTATGGTCTTCAGCTCACTGCTAACAAGACCATGATTCGGTGAAGCATCATTTGACTCCATTCCGACGATCCTCTTAAGGTCGCCGACAGTCCCTCCATCGGTCAGGCTATCAACCGGTACCTCGCGATAAAACTCCAGACGCCCTTCGTGGAAAAAGGCTGTCTCGACTACATTCAGCTTAAGGCGAGTGAGGTAAGAGTCTTCAGCAGCAAAATTATCGGCCTTGTGATTCAAGTTGCATTCATACATCTGGCCGTTTGCGGTGACCAGTGCAATACCGTGAAGATGTTCTCCGAACAGCTTCGTTAGCCAGAGAATCCAGTTCTCACCCAACAGCAGTGAATAGACATGATATTTCATTCCGCCGGCCCAATCGACTTTTCCAATCACTTTCCAGCCAAAGAGCCCTTTGTCTATTTCAAGCGGAAAAACTCTCTTAGCCTCACTTCGAACAACAGCGTTCAGCTCGGACTTCGGAACAACCGGTATCATGAACGATCTCTGCTGAAGCTCAGGTCCTGATACTTGAATGTGAATCTCGTGTCTCTTGTCGCCGACCGCTTTCCAGAAATGCTCGAACCAGACTGCCAACTCGTCTATATCTTCATAGCCGAGTTCGACTGATCCCCTGTACATATGCTCGCCCTTCTTCTGCTTCCTGCGAACCGCGGTCCAGAAGACCATGTTTTCGCACAACTCGAATGTCAAAAGAAGCGAGCGATTCGACCTCGGCAAACCGACAGACAAATCCTTATAATCAACAGTCGGTTCTATCGAAGACTCAGCGGGGAGGATGTCCGGGAGACTCTCTGTCATCTCATGTACCTGAGTTAAACGTTACGACCGAGCCGTCACTGAATTCGACTGTGAAATCGATATTTGCCATATTCACCCATGAACCGCCTCCAGTCTGTGAATCGCGGAATCTCTGTAATTGGACTGTCTGTGTGGCTCCAACATTAATCGTCTTGGGGGAACTGAACGTCACAGTATCCGCGCTGGCCGCTCTCGGGCTGCTCGAATCAAACACCGTACTACCTCCCCATCGAACTCGCTCATAGTAGGGGGTTGGAGAGTGAGTGTATGTCGCTATAAGCCATGTAATCGTGAGCTGCGACGAACCACCGTTCGTAATCTGGAAATTGACATTCCGATTCGAACCTCCGTCTACATTAGCGGAGCCGCTCACGTATGTGATATTTCCGCTCGGTCCGCCTCCGCCGCCTCCGGATGATGCTGCCCAGAGCGCGCCGGGGAATCTGAGGCTGGCGTATGATTCGCCGCTAGGAAGGACCGAGATATAGGTGTAAACCGTATCATTAGTCGGCAGATAGACAGCTGTGATCTTGTGATTGCCTATCGGTATAGAATTGCTGTAGGAGAATGCACCGCCGGAGGAGACCGAGACGATAGAGTCCTTGAGAGCTCCTGCTCCGTCGGGAAACTGCAGAATTACCGATAACTGAGTAGAGCTGTCCCCCGGTGGATTCCCAGCGGCATCCGTGATCGAACCCAGCACACTGTTCTGTGTCAGGTCGGCCACTGAAGAACAAACTGATCTTGTCAGAGTGCCTCCGCTGCCGCCGCTTGACTCGATATTCGTCACATTGTAGGTGTAGAGTTCTCCCCACGCATCACGCTTATAATCATCCGCTGCCTGGGCGAAATCGCTGGACACGTAAGGACCATCCCACGTGGAATAGCCTGGGTCGGTCACCAAATCATTAAGGCTCGACGGCATCGCTCCGACATCTCCGACATATCCGAAATCAGTTCGCATTCCATTTGCGAATAAATCGGGATTGCCGGAAATAGCGTACACAAGCTGGTCCATCTCAATGCGCGTATTATCGAACCGAGCATTGTCCAGCGACTTGTCTATGGTCCTCATCGCCACGGATGCCACAATGCCGAGAATGACAATCACGGCAATTAGCTCCATCAGCGTGAACCCATTTCTGTTTTTCATAACTTCCATAAATCAAAAACTTACCGATATACTTGCCCCCGAGCCGGCACTGGTGATGGTTCTTCCTGCGGCCGCATAGACATATACGGAGTCCCAAGCGTCCCGAAGATACTCACCATCAGTGCTGTCAATGTACGGACCATTCCATCCCATGCCGGTGATCCTGTTGTATACAGATACAGAACCCGGCTTTGCAACCAGATCTTCCAGGCGGGACGGTACGAATCCGACGTCGTTTTCGAAGCCCCGGCTGGTGTAATTGTTGCCACCGGTAACCTGCGGAGTGCCAACAATGGCTCTCTTCAATTCCGAAAGTTCAGACTCGGTAGCATTGATTTTCGACGTCTCGATCAGATTTCCGATCCGCGGTATCGCTGACACCGCCAAAATCGTGAGCACGGCGATAATTATCACCAGTTCAATCAGCGTGAATCCGCTGGAGCCGGAGATCAGAGAATCAAGAGCATTCGCTTTCTTACCAGACATTCTCACCGACTGTATTAGTATTGGGCCAGACTTCACCAGTTGCCGCCTTGTATGCCCATCCACCGCGCGTGCCGACGATCGTAGCTTTTGTAACACCGGTCACAATGCTGTCGGCTGCATTTGACTGATACGGATTGGTCGGCAATGCCTGCTCCATTACTACACCAATTGTGCTAAGTGAGTCGATCGATGGATAGGTCGGAGTATTGCCCATCGCAGCTTGATTGGCGTACCAGATATTGATACCACTTCTCAGAGCACCTAAAGCACCCTTGCAGGATGACTCTTTCGCTTCTATGGCGATATTCTGATACTTCGGAACCGCGATTGCTGCAATTATCCCCAGGACAACGATAATGATCACTAGCTCGATCAGTGTGAAACCACTGTTCCCTAACTTGCCCGCGATTCGTGACATAGCACCTCCCTATATGTTGCAATACCTTCTGCTTCGGATTATCGACAGGACATCTTCAGTCCTGAATGTTCAATGTCTGAACACAGATATCAAGTTCCACATCGGCAGAAATATCGCCAGCGCAAGGAAGAGCACCATCACGGCGACGATAGTTATTATGAACGGTTCAAGGAGACTGGTCAGTCTGCTTGAAGTGTACTGAACCTCCCTGTCGAAGAATCTACATATCTCTTTTAGAGTCAGATCGAGCGTTCCTGACTCCAAGCCAATATTTATCAGCGATAGTGCGAGTTTTGGAAAGTGCTGCATTTGATGTCTTGTTTCGGCAAGACTGCGACCCTGCCTCATCCCCTCACTCAATTTGCCTACTTCGCCACCTATCACCGCATTTCCGACAGCATCCTTCACAATCTCGAGGCTCTGAATCAGCGGAGTGCCGGATGCGATCAGAACCGATAAAATGTGGGAAAAGCGCGAAAGAGCCGTCTTGGTCAACATATCTCCGACAACCGGAAGTTTCAGCAAAATCGAGTCAATAGGCCTTTGCAGCTTCGGATGTTTTAGAACGCGGATCATACCGTACACACCAGCGAGCATGCATGGAAATATCACATACCAGAGCCGCGACATCACATCACCAAGAAACATCAATATCTGAGTCGGCATCGGCAAGTCCGTACCATACGATCCGTAGAACTGCGCGAATTTCGGAACAACAAAAGTCGTCAGAACCACAAATGCGGCTACTATCGCCCCGAGTACAGTGATCGGATATCGCAGTGCCTTTCGCACCTCCTCGCGAGTCACCATCTCCTGCTCAGCCGATTCAGCAAGCTTGTCCAGAACGATATCCAATTTACCCGACGCCTCCGCTGCTCTGACACTGGATACATATATGGTTGAGAACACTATCGGATGCTTGGCCAGACTGTCGGAGAGATGTTCACCGCGTTCCATGTCATCTCTGATTGCCAGAAGAATCTTACCGAGGCTGTTGTCTTCATATTGCTCGGAAATGATCTCGAGTGAACGTAATATGGGAATGCCGGCACGGTAAAGAGTCGATAGATTCCTGGTAACAAGAATCATATCTTCTCGCCTCGGTTTCCTGCCGCCGAGATGCAGTAATTTGCCTAATGAATGATCTCGCTGCTGCCAGACTCTTATCGGAATGAAGTCGAGCGATTCAAGGTACGTTTCGACCGCAAGGGCATTTTCGCCGCGGACCGTCCCCGTCACAAGCTCTCCCGAATGATCGCGAACCCTATACCTGAACAGTTCTGGCATCTACTTCACTCCGCTTCTTTTCTTCGTTGCGCTGGCTGACTCTCAAAACCTCACGATAGGTCGTTCTGCCCTCAAGTGCTTTACTGAGCGCATCATTGTGCAAGGTGACCATGCCATCTGCAATCGCAGCAGCTTTGATCCGGCTCGACGATGCATTGGTGAGAATCATTTCTTTGATTCTGTCTGTGACCTCGAGGAATTCATAGACACCCATCTGGCCCCGGTAACCGGTATTATGACAATCCTCGCAACCAGCTCCCTGGAAGAACTTCGCATCAGAATGAGGGCCCAATTCCAGTTCGCGCAAAAGCGGCGAAGGAACCTCATCTTCGACCGTACAGGTCGGGCAGATCACACGCACCAATCTCTGCGCAAGGACTCCGAGGAGTGACGATGCCAGCAGATAGCCCTCGACTCCCATATCCAATAGTCTGCTCACAGCTCCGGGGGCGTCGTTGGTATGGATCGTCGATAGAACCAAATGACCGGTCATAGCGGAACGAACAGCTATCGCGGCTGTTTCCGCATCTCTGATTTCACCGACCATGATGACATCAGGGTTCTGTCTCAATATAGAACGTAAGCAGCTTGCGAACGTCAGTCCCGCCTTTTCGTTCGTCTGTACCTGGTTTATCCCAAGCAGATTGTATTCGACCGGATCTTCAATAGTGATAATGTTTTTCTCAATGGTATTGATCTCATCAAGCAGTGCGTAGAGCGTCGATGTCTTGCCCGAACCGGTAGGTCCCGAGATCAGAATCAACCCTTCAGGCTTGTGAGCGATTTTCCGGAACTGCTCCAGCATATTATCATCGAATCCGAGACTTCCCATTCCACTCAGCAGGTTGCGCCTGTCAAGCAGACGCATCACTATCTTCTCGCCATGAATCGTCGGAAGTGTCGAGAGACGAACATCGACCTTCTGATTGCCCCACTTGAATGTGAACCGACCATCCTGCGGGACACGTTTCTCGGAAACATCAACATCAGCCATGATTTTCAGTCTTGTTATGAGCGCCGACTGCACCGCCTTGGGAGGACTTCCCTCCTGACGAAGCAACCCGCTCACGCGATAGCGGACCCTCACACTATTCTCGTCCGGTTCGATATGGATATCAGACGCCTTATTCTTAATCGCTTGCACAACAAGCAGATTGACATACTTGATGACAGGTGCCTCTCCCGCGAGGGCTTCGTCTCTCTGATCAGGATCTGCCTCCAGCAGGTCGGCTTCCTTCTGACGGATCGCATCTTCGAGAGCTTTATCGAGCGAGTCTTTCATCGAATAATGCTCCTCGATCGCTGCCATAACGCTGGAATTTGTTGATACGACGCGGTTTATACGAAGCTTGGTCAGATATCGCAATTCGTCCATAGCGACCACATCGAGCGGATCAGCCATTGCGACAGTGAGGGTGTTACCGAGCTTGAATACCGGCACAAGCCGGGGTTTCTTAGCGATTTCGTAGCCGATCAGTTTGACCAAATCCGGATCAATTGAGATATTCTCCAGCGATAGTTTTGGAACACCAAGACGTTCGGAGATCGCCTCCGCGAGATCGTTTTCGGTAATGAATTTCTCATCAACGAGCACTTCACCAAGCTTCTTGCCGGTTTTTGTCTGGATAGTGAGTGTCTGCTGAAGGATTTCCTCTGTAATGACGCCCTTTTCAATCAGGATGTCGCCGATTCGTTGATTCATTCAAGACTCCATGCTGACGGATATGTCTGTATACAACACATAATTGCCCCACCAGAGGGAATGCCCCGCCAACACTAATCTTATCGGACAGTTGGTTGAATACCTTATTGTTAAGCAGCTAATTGGGTAAGAATACGCAGATTTGCAGGTCGAATACCTTGCGGATTCGACATTGCAGGTTATGCGCCGTCAGGGATCCTGACGGCACATCAGACGATACCTACTTCTTCCCCTTCAAGTACTTATCAAACCACTTGAGGATCCACTCGAGGCGCGCGACCCTACGGTCCGGGCGACCGCATCGCGACAAACCATGCGGTTCGCCGGGGAATCGCACCATCTCGACTTTGCGATTCAACTTGCGCAGAGCGATATACATCTGCTCCCCCTGCTCAATCGGGCAGCGGAGATCATTCTCAGAGTGGATAATGAGCAGCGGCGTCTTGATATTTCGCACATGCTTGATCGGTGACATCTCCCACCAGCTATCGGTGTTGGCGTACGGTGATCCCGAAATTTCGCGGGGAAGATCAAATCCGATGTCTGACGATCCGTACATCGATATGAAATTCGTGACCGACCGCTGCGTGACAGCAGCCTTGAACATATTCGTATGACCAACGATCCAGTTAGTCATATAGCCGCCATAGCTACCACCGGTCACCCCCATCTTCCGCGAGTCGATATACTTCTGGCTTGCCATGTAGTGCGCCATAGACATGCAGTCTTCGTAATCGACACCCCCCCAACCGTTGACAACACACTCGGCGTGCGCGCGACCATAACCCTGACCACCACGAGGATTGCAGTAGTATACAACATATCCCTGAGCAGCCA
Source organism: Candidatus Zixiibacteriota bacterium (assembly GCA_018820315.1). Classification (NCBI taxonomy): domain Bacteria; kingdom Pseudomonadati; phylum Candidatus Zixiibacteriota; species Candidatus Zixiibacteriota bacterium. The sequence continues at coordinate 11,124 of JAHJOQ010000053.1, forward strand.
GGAACTGCATCTCGTGGAAGAACGTGTAGCCGTATTGCACGCGTGGTCCACCATGAATCTGCATGATCGACGGGTACTTTCTCTTCGGGAAGAATCCGGGAGGTGTAAGAATCCAGCCATGTATCGGGTAACCATCATGACCGCGAACAATGACTTCTTTCGGCTTCTGGATATCGAGATTCCCGGTTGATTCCATACTGATCGATGTCAACCGTGTGGGATTCTCATCCAATCCAGTTCCCGATATATATATCTCCGCAGGGGTTGCCGAATTAGAGATTACCAACGCTACTGACTTGTTGCTCGCTCCGAATGATGCCCCGGACACGTGACGCTTGCCACCGATCACCTTACCCATATTTCGCCCTGAAGCGGTGACTCTGTAAATTTGCGTTGCGCCCGATTCAGAGACCATGAAATGTATCTGCCGGCCATCCGGTGACCAGTGCGGACTCAGAAGGGCATGCGATTCCGACATATCCGAAATCGTCAGATCAACCGCCTGCCGATCAAGTTTCGGCGTTATATCAACTGCGGTACCACCGGCCACCGGCAATTTCCACACATGGTTATTCGCGACACCCCATGCATCTTCCGGCTCGTCATGACCGATGAATGCCAGAAACTTGCCATCGGGCGAAACCGACAGCGCTTCCACAGGACCGCTCGGTTTTGACAGCTTACGAGGCTTGCCTCCGGCGAGATTCACTACGAATATGTCATCACGCAGTGCATGCGCATCGGCATCGCGCTGAATATTCGATACAAATGCGATCTGCCTCCCGCTGGGGAACCAGACCGGCGCTCTCTCACCATTCTTCATGTTGACGATACGTCGCCCTTCGCCGGTTTCCATATCGAAGACATACACGTGGCCTCGATCCCTGGGGAGAAAGCCACTGTTGTCGAGCTTGTAGAACAGGCGGGTAACATGACGAAACACCGGTTCCTCTTTCTTTCCATTCTTGTCCTTAGGGACATCGTCAGCCTTTGTGAACACGCATAATATCTTCTTGCCATCGGGTGAGAAGCTGAGATGTGAATATGAACCATCGGAATCGATGAGGAGTTCTGCCTCGCCTCCATGTGTCGGCATTTTGTAGATACCTTTTTTCTCACCCCGTTTGGACACAAATACTATCCATTTACCGTCCGGAGTGAACATGGGCGACGAATCAGATACCTCGCCGAACGTATACTGTCTCTGGTCACTCCCGTCGACATTCACCATGTATATGTGCGAGTAGTATTTCTTCTTGTCCTCCGATACGGTTGAAACGGTGAACATTACTTTCGATTCATCCGGGGAGAGAACAACGGATCCGATAAACTTAAGCTTCTGAATATCCTCGGCCATCACTTTCGGATTTTTCATATCGACATACTCCTGTTCATGAGTGCATTCCCGTCGACAATGCTACTAATTTGGATCACCAAAAGCAACAAATGAATCCAAAACATGCCTGTACCGGAACGGGGAGATTCAGCAGACAGCTCTGATCGGCACTTGCCTTCCATTCCATTTCTTATTACATTTGCCTTTGGATTCAGCTATTTTGCTGTCCTTTCATCAGGAGAAAGTTATGCTCAGTTCCTCCGTGGGTCTCATGACGAAATATCCTCTGCTCGGCAAAGTTAAAGCCCGGCTTGCAGCACATATAGGAGATGAGAAGTCGCTCGAAGTCTTCACAATGCTTCTGCAAGGTGCAGTCAATGTCACCTGCTCGTTGGACAGCAGCGAATTCCTGCGGGCGGCATTCATCGGAGCAGGCGGTTTGATCGAGAATTTCTCCGGGCAATATCCTGGGTTCGACAGGTACTTCCGTCAGGATGGTGAAGATCTGGGTGAAAGGATGGCCACCGCTCTTTCGACGCTGATTGAGCAGGAAGGCGCAAGAAAGGCTATGCTGATCGGTTCGGATGCACCGGAACTGACGGCAGATATTATCAAAGATGCCAACAATCTGCTCGGCTCGCACGACCTCGTACTTGGGCCGTGCGTCAACGGCGGGTATTATTTGATAGGGATGCGAAAGGTCGTACCCGATCTCTTTTTCAATATCGACTGGAGATCAAACGATGTCCTTAACGCGACTATGGAAACTGCCGGCAAGAAAAAGCTGAACGTGGGGCTTTTGCCGGAGTTGCGGGACCTGGATACAATCGACGATCTCAACTACTTCAAGGATCGATTCTCGACGATCCTGTAATACGGCGGCGACATTCTGTCACGCTGAATCGAACTCTGCGAGCGCTTTTCCCGATAACCCCAACCCAAGTCCTACGACGAGACTGAAGAAATTGAAAATTTCTTCGTCAGCAAAATGGCATTCGAACAGCGATGCTATGCAGAGGAATAGTAGACCATAGAAAGTGCCTCTCACCAACGGATGCGCTTCATTTTCTCCGAGTTTTCGTATCGAACTGCCGAGTTTCCGAAGTATGACAGCAAGAATTGTCAGAAATGCCAGGAGTCCGAATATCCCCCTAGTCGACAGTGCTTCGAGGTATTCATTGTGGGCATGGGCTGCCGGGAGGAAATCGGCAGATGGTTTCCAAACCTCATAAGCTGCAGTGAATGCTCCGGGTCCGATTCCAAAGAATGGATTGGCAGTGAAGAAATCCCACGCCGCCTCTGCATAGAGCAACCGTAATTTGTACGTGCTGAATCCGGCATCGCCGCTAAATGCATACTGCATTCTGGACACTAATTCCGGCAGGAGGAAGTAACTCACGATCGCGATAACCACCACAGCTCCCAGAAAATGCAGCAAGTATTTCCGTTGTCGGACCACCAGCACAAACGAGGTGACTATCGTCGCCAGAAGCGCTCCTCTTGCGTACGAAAGCACAACCGCCGCCAGAAGCAGCAGAACAGCTGCAGCAACAAACATCTTCAACCATCTAATCCGAGTCTTGAGCAATGGCATCAGGAAGAACAGAGCCATTCCGTAAAAGCCTGAATAGGTCATGCTGTTCGAAAAGGTGCCCCGTATCCTTGGTGGTATACCGGGATTGTGTGGTGCTCGACGGCCCAGAATACCCGTGTCGTTGAAATACTGCACGATCCCGTTAAGCGCTCCGAATGCGAGGGCGGCGATCAGAACATAGAGATGCCCCTTTGTGAATATTCCCTTCCTGCCCAAATATATCGAGGCAAAGAGAAAGATGTAGAGCAACATGTGCCCAACTTCGTTCAGAGATTTCGGATTGATCTTGCACAGCAAAGCCGACGCGAGCGAGATCAGAATGTATGCAGCCACGGCATACAGCAGCGAGGACTTGAATTCACCGAATGAATGGGTGATTGCAATGTGAGCCAGCACGCCAAGTAGTGTTATTAGAATACACATTTCCGAGAAGGCAATCGAAAATGGAAGGAATGCCACAACGCCATACAACGCAGGACTGATCCAGAACTTGACTGTGTTGTCGGCGTTAATCATCAGTTGTCTGCTTCATCTTAGAACAATCCCCCTCGAAAAATTCGAGTCGAACGTCAAAGCCGAGCTTGCGGTACACACGAATCGCCGGTTCGTTCTCGGCACTGACATTCAGACCGATTAGTCTGTGATCGACCAGCAGATCGGCTACCAGTCTGGAGGTCACCTGTCGGGCGAGTCCTCTTCCACGATATGTCTCGTCCGTAACAACATTGCCTATGGCTACAACTCCCGTATTGCGATTTATCGTGTGCACTCCAGCCATCGCAATTAGCGATCCTTCATCGAATATACCCCGATAGTAACCTGTGTTCAACTGGTATTCCTCGAAGAAGTTGGCCGGATATGATCTGAGCAGCTCTCGAATGCCATCTATGTGTGACATATCAAGATTGACAACTTCACGTTGAGATTTGCAGAGTAAAAATGTGTCCGCTGCTACTGCCATTCTGAACATGGGCCTTCTACCCGGTAGTTCGAGCAACTCCGCCATCACGCTTTCATGTTCCGGCATCCAGACTGAATAGAACTCATTTGGCAGCACATCCGAGTGCTCCTCAAGAAAGAAACGCAATCCTCCAGGAGTCCCCAGAGGCAGCAGGGTTGTTCCCCATGTTTTGTAAAGAAGAATAACCGAGGCAACTTTCTCAGCATCCGAAACGAAGTACCATTCGCATGTTTTGAAGTAGTAATCGTCGAGGTCGCCAAGATGATAGAGAGCTCGAACTCGATCTGACGAAAGTTCTCTTTCGATCATCTTCTTATCAGATACGCGCTGCAATTTCATTCGATGAAAGTCACCAGGCCCGTCATGGGATGATTAGACTTCCGGCGAAAGGATAATCTGGATGCTCTCGACAAGCTGATGGAGCAAAAACAAATGCTCTTCCTGAATTCTGAGAACCGATTGTGACGGCACGACTATCGAATAATCCGCCATCTTCGCAAGTTCTCCCCCTCCTTTGCCCAGAAGCGCTGCCGTTGTCATCTGATGGTCTTTTGCGGTTGCAGCGGCGGCATTCACGTTTGGTGAATTCCCAGAGGTGGAGAGCGTAAGTAGCATGTCACCCTTGCGGCCGAGAGCTTCGACCTGCCGCGCAAACACACGTTCGAACCCGTAGTCGTTCGCGCATGCGGTGATGACGGATGTGTCAGTGGAAAGGGCGATCACGGGAAGAGCTGCGCGTTCTGTCTTCTCGGTGAGTCGCACAACCATCTCAGCGGCAAAATGCTGGCTTTCGGCTGCCGACCCGCCATTCCCGCACACAAGGACCTTCCCACCCGCCAAAATCACATCAGCAATCATTTTCGCCAAAGCTGCTATCTTGTCCGGATAGTCATTCCCCGCCGAGAGTAATAGTTTCTCTTTTTCCGCCAGCGCGGCAAGAGTCAGTTCGCGCTCAGAATCGCTCATGGTAGCACCTCCGAAGCAGTACGAACGTGAATCGCATCAGCGAACTCGGAAATCAATGAACGGGACTGCTCTTTTTCGAAGTGATTGCCGATCACGACAAACGACGCTCCAGCCATGACTTTCCGATTCGCTTCCTCGGGTGAGACAATCCCACCACCGACAATAACAGGCCTCGAAATATATTCGCTCACTTCAGCAACCATTTCATCCGGAACAGATTCCATCGCGCCGGAGCCTGCTTCCAGATAGATCAATTTCATCCCAAGATACTCGCCAGCAAGAGCATGTGCCTTCGCAATATCATACTTATCGCGCGGAACCGGGTGAGTGTCTGAAATATACTCGACCGAAGTCTGTTTGCCCGATTCGACGAGAATATAACCGGTGGGAATCGGTTCGATACCGTGAGACTTAACAAGTGGCGCGCCTCTGACCTGCTCTGTTATAAGATAGTCCGGGTTTCTACCCGATATCAGCGAAAGAAACAGAATCGCGTCAGCCTCAGGCGTTATCTGCAGCCAGTTTCCAGGAAATAGGATCGCAGGAATTTTGGTGGTCTTCTTGATTGCTTTGATTACGTCCGACGTATGATCCGACATCAGCAGGGACGTCCCAATGAGAAATGCATCGACACCCGCCTCGGCTGATGCTGCCGCCAGTGATGGAACCCTGTTCGGATCGATACGATCCGGATCAAGCAGCATCAAAAATCCAGCCTGCTTAATCGTCGCCGTCTTCAACAGATAATCGTAGACTATCAATTCAAATCCTCAGATTGCGCTTTCGAGAACGCGAGAGAGATCGTTCAGGCTGAAATCCTGCTTGGATCCACCCTGTGCAAATGTATCCTTACCGCCGCCACGCCCATCAAACGCGTCATTGAGATGAGCAATCACCTTCTTGGCTGACAGCCCGTTATCAGCAGCCGCTTTCGATACGACAATAAAATAGTTCGATTCCTGCTTCAGTACCACTACAACTTTGCGCTTGTCGTTTTTCACATTATCGAGATATTGCTGGGCCTCTTTGCGATCTGCGATATCTGCGACAAGATAACTGACGTCGCCCTTCTGTTTTACATCGCTCAGATTCGACTTGATCTGCTCATCGCCCTGCGCCTGGCTAAACTGATCCAGTTGCTTCTGAAGCTCTTTGACCTTCTTCGCAAGAGTCGCGACGCGCTCGCCAACTTCTGATGACGCGACCTTCAGCATCCTCGCAACGCCTTCCAAATTGTCGCGATTCTCCGATGCTAGCCGATATGCGCCGTCACCAGTCACCGCCTCCATGCGCCGCATTCCCGCTGCAATCGCCGTCTCCTGAGTGATCAGAAACAACCCGATTTCCCCGGTTCGAGACACGTGCGTCCCACCGCATAGTTCACGGGAGAACCCCTCGACCTCGACCATTCGCACATTGTCGCCATATTTCTCGTCGAACAGCGCCATCGCTCCGGCAGCTTTGGCTTTCTCGATCGGCATGACCTGCCAACGGACCGGCAGATCGCGGAGTATCTGCTCATTGACGCGCCGTTCGATCTCCCTGAGCTCTTCAGGCGTCACGGCCTTGAAATGCGAGAAGTCGAACCGCAGACCCTCTGGCTTTACGAGTGAACTCGCCTGTTGAACATGCTCTCCAAGAACCTCCCGAAGCGCCGTTTGCAGCAGGTGCGTAGCGGTGTGATTACGCTGAGTCGCTTTCTGACGCTCTTTGTCCACTGCCGCTGTGACGCTCTTGCCGATGTATTCAGAGATATCACCTTTCACATTCTGTCCGACATGAACAAAGGTGTTACCTTCTTTAAGCGTGTTGACAACCTTGAATTCGAGACCTTCTGCCTGCAAGATGCCTTTGTCACCAACCTGGCCACCCGATTCGGCATAGAAAGGTGTTCGTTCCAGAATCACAGCGAGGAGATCGTCCTTGAGAGGCTTGACATCTATGACTATCGTTTCATGCATGAAATGATCGTCATACCCGCAGAATTCAGTCTTCAGTGGGTTTACAACTTTGATCACAAAGGGGACTGCCCCGCGTGCCTGTCTGCTACGCTGCTGTTGGTCTCTCAAAGCTCTCTCAAACCCATCCATATCAACATCAAGACCGCGCTCGCGAGCCGAGAGCAGGGTCAGATCAGAGTCGAATCCATAAGTGTCATGCAGCTTGAAGACCTCATCGCCCGAAATTGTCATCCCGCCAGACGATGTCACCTTATTCGCGAGGCGATCAAAGTAATCGAGACCGTTGTCGTAGGTTTCCTCGAAGCGCTCCTCTTCAGCGCGAATCAACTCCGTTATGTGCACCTCACGCAATTTCAACTCGGGATACGTGTCTCCCATGATATCCCGTACCACCGGAGGGAGCTTATACAGAAACGACTCACGCATACCGAGAAGTCTTCCATGCCGCGCTGCGCGATTCAGAATTTTTCGTAACACGCTTCCCCGTTTACCACTCGACGGCACCGCACCGTCGGCAAATGCAAATGTCAGCGCCCTGATATGATCGGCTATCACCCTGAATGAGATTCCCTCCGGCCCGGCCACGCATTTTCTGCCGCACAGACTTTCGACTGCCTTGATGATCGGTACAAAAAGATCCGTCTCATAATTGGTATCGCATTCCTGTAGAACACAGACAATCCGCTCCAGCCCCAGGCCGGTATCTATCGATGGTTTCGGGAGCGGAGTGACTATCCCCTGCTCATCCTTCTCGAACTGCATAAACACGAGATTCCATATTTCGACGAATCTCTCACTCTCACCATTGACGACGTCTTCCGGTCCTGTACCATATTTCTCGCCTCGGTCGAAATGGATTTCCGCGCACGGACCGCATGGCCCCGTATCTCCCATCGACCAGTAGTTCTCCTTCTCGTCGAATCGTAGAATTTTCCCTTTCAGTTCCGGGACGATCTTCTCGAACAGTCCGAAAGCCTCATCATCATCGAGATATATAGACGCCCAGAGCCGCTCTTCCGGCAGCATGACGACTTTTGTCAGAAACTCCCAGGCATATTCGATCGCTTCGGCTTTGAAATAGTCGCCGAACGAGAAATTCCCCAGCATTTCGAAAAATGTCTGATGCCGCGCGGTCTGACCTACATTCTCGAGGTCGTTGTGCTTTCCGCCGGCGCGGATACATTTCTGGCTCGATGCCGCTCGTTTATACGGTCTCTTCTCCCCGCCGGTGAATACCAGCTTAAACTGGTTCATGCCGGCATTAGTGAAAAGAAGCGTTGGATCATCGATTGGAATCAATGACGACGACGGCACGATCCTGTGACTGCGTTCTTCGAAATATTGAAGAAATGATTTCCTGACATCTTTGCTGTTCATGTCTAACCCATTGCCAGCTGTCACTCTATCAGGAGCGGACACGCACATCTACCTCTTGAGTCGCTCAATCTCCTGACGGATTTGTTCAACCACTTCTTTGTTACTGATTTCTTCTTTTTGACTAAACACTACGAATACTTTACCCCCATATTCAGCTTCGAAGTCAGCGAAGCTGGCCTTCATCCTCTCAGATGGTGAATAATTAGCAAAACTGAATTTCGCTGTGACTGGCTTAATCTGAATGCCGAATGCTCTATCACCTATTCTTGCCAAATAATCAATATCACCGGCGTGATCCAACTCTGCATCACTCTCTTGAAAAATCACATCTGGGAAGAGCTTTGCCAATCCATCGTTGACCACCGACTTCTCCCGCAGAAAACCGTCAAAGGTTCTATTAATAGTAAGATTGTAAATATAGTCATCGCAGTCCTGACGCGTCAAGTGTCGGAACGCTGCTTGCCACTCGGGAATCACTACTGCTGTTATCTTTTCATATAATCTCTCGCCCAACTCCCGCAGGCTCTCACGGGTTACTTTGGTTGGCGTTTTGGCTGCTGTGTATGCCTTTTCGAAATACCACTCTTCCCATTCCTCAATCGTCCCTGGTTGACAGTCTCTTATAAGGGCCATCACAGTACCAACTTTGTTGGGTCGCGATAATTGATAAGTTTGACAAGCATAGTTCAGAACTTTCTCTTTCTTGCCAAACTCCATTGAGTACTTCCGCGTATTATCCATTTGCTTCTTCCGCCATTTTCTGAAACCTGTTTTTGAACTTGTAATCCATATTGTTGTCCACATCTACCAGTCCTGCTTTGATTAGGTGGGCATTGATAAAAGTCCTATTTTTCAAATACAAATAACACTGCAAATTGCCATCGCCATGATACTTACAGGCATCAAACTTCAAGAAGACCTTCTGTCCGGTTGTTCTCTCAATCAGGAATTGTACAGCCTGTCCATGAACTGATTTCTTCTCCCTAATACCGAGTAACCGAACAAGCAAGCCGTTGTCGAGTTTTAGCATCTCGGGGCTGATTACTTCTTTGATGGAAAAGTACTTCTCTGGATCTCCGCCGTCCTTGTCAATTCTCGATCCGAATTGGAGTTTCTTAGGATCAATCTTCTTGTCGAGACTATGTGGATCTTTGAAGAGATAAGGTAGTCCTTCAATCTCTCCCGACAAGTCGGAGCTCACACTGTCTTTCAGAAATACAAACTCGGTTCCCGCTATATCGGTCTGTGATATATTCAGCTTTCTTTCTATAATCGGAATGAATTCAGGGTTTATTTCATACCCGACGGAATTGCGACCAAGATTATGGGCCGCCAGCGATGTAGTCCCACTACCGAGGAACGGGTCCAGTACTGTATCACCAATAAAAGCAAACATCTTGATCAACCGCGACGGCAATTCCTCTGGAAACATTGCGATATGACCATCCTGTTTTGCGCCCGCAAAATACCAGTGGCCGGAGAAGTAAGTATTCCACTCTTCCTTGGTCATTGCGGAAAGTTCCTTTTGTTCTTTTGTTGGCTTCGGGGGTTTGCCCTGCTTCTTGAAGAGGAGAATAAATTCATAGTCAAGCTTTAGAATCCCGTTTCTCGGATAAGGGAAACTCCCCATGATAGTCGCACCACCTGTGGTATTAGTTGTTGTAACTTTCTGCCAGATTATTGCTCCCATGTAATCGAAACCAATGATCTCACAGAATTTGATTATCTCGGTGCGAATTGGGATTACCTTATATCGTCCATAATAGACTGATCGAGCGAATTGGTCTCCGACATTTATGCAAAGCCGACAGCCGGGATGCAATACCCTATGACATTCGTTCCAGACGAGATTCATGTTGTTTATGTAGCTCTCATAAGACTCGTAATAGCCGATCTGGTTCACCACTCCATAGTCTTTCAATTGCCAGTACGGCGGTGATGTGATTATCAGATGGACAGATTCGTCTGATAGCAGATTCATTTGCCTACTATCGCCATCGACTATTCTGTGTGTGGTTCTCAACTCCTGCCTCCATTGCGATAGCTATTCTGTTGTGTCGCCGCGCTCTTCCCGCTCAAATCTCTCGGCTACACGCAGGATAACATCCGAGTTAAAGCCTCGGTACCGCAGAAAATTGTGAATTTTCCGTTGTGTGTCAACCCAATTCTCCTGCATTAGCCTCTGCCTGCGGCCTAATAGCAGCTTGAACGCGAGCTCCGCTTCGTCCGTTCCATCGAGTTTCTCACGCACAACCGCTTCGGCCGTCTCTTTGTCAACGCCTTTGGATCGAAGCTCTATCACGAGAAGTCGCCCGCTGCGAGGTTTGAGCCTAAGCCTGGTCTCAACCCAGCTCTCCGCGAATTTCCGGTCGCCGAGCAGGTCTTTACCACAAAATTCCTTGACCAATGCCTCAATATCTGATCGGGAAAACCCTCTCTGCCTCAGTTTGTCCGCAAGTTCCTTCACAGAATGTGGCCTGCGGGAGAGGAGTCTGTACGCAGTGTCACGCAGCTTGCGTTCGTCAAGGGCAGCCGCAAGACTCTCATATTCGGATGACGAGAGCTTTCTCCCCTGCTGAAGTCCGAAGTTGGCGATCAGATCTGCGGTAAGAGAGACGAGAAATTTTCCGTCCACGTAGACGGAGTATCTGCCCTGAACTCTCTTCGAAGGCTTGATCGACGTTACTACATGGCTTGATTCGGACACCGGCTATTCGTCACCATTGTCGTCCGGACCGCTCGTAGTTGCAGGAGTACTGAACATGGCTTCACGCACCTGAGCAGCTATCTTATCTCTCAACTCGATGTTCTCCGCCAAGAAAGCCTTCACATTTTCACGGCCCTGTCCGAGTCTGTCGCCACCAAACGAGTACCATGCACCTGATTTGTCGATAATGTTGTGCTTCGCTCCAATGTCGACAAGCTCGCCTTCAAGTGATATCCCATGACCATAAATGATATCGAATTCGGTATCACGGAACGGGGGTGCCACCTTATTCTTGACGACACGAACCCTCGTGCGCGAACCGATCACTTGATCGCCATCCTTGAGAGCGGCGATTCGTCGAATATCGAGCCGTACAGACGAGTAGAACTTGAGAGCATTGCCGCCTGTCGTGGTCTCCGGATTTCCGAACATCACACCGATCTTCATTCTGATCTGATTGATGAACAGCAGGCTGGTGCGCGATTTCGATACAGTGCCGGTCAATTTCCTAAGAGCCTGAGACATCAGCCGCGCCTGCAGTCCCATGTGCGCGTCTCCCATTTCTCCCTCTATTTCCGCTCTCGGAACAAGAGCCGCGACCGAATCGATCACCACAAGATCGACCGCACCCGATCTGACAAGCGTATCGGCTATTTCGAGCGCTTGCTCTCCGTTATCAGGCTGTGAAATCAGAAGATTGTTCGTGTCGACACCGAGAGCTTTGGAGTAGGCCGCATCAAGCGCATGCTCGGCATCAATGAACGCTGCAATACCTCCCGTTTTCTGAGCCTCCGCGATAATGTGCAGCGCAAGAGTGGTCTTGCCGGAGGCCTCAGGACCGTAGATTTCAATAACCCTTCCTCGCGGTATTCCACCGACTCCGAGCGCGAAATCCAGCCCGATTGAGCCGGTTGGGATCACCTGCAGCCCCTCTACGCGCTGGTCCGAGCCGAGTAGCATGATCGAGCCTTTACCGAACTGTCGCTCGATTTGCACTAATGCCTGATCCAGTGCTTTCTTCTTATCCGGCATTGCCGAACTCCCCATTTTGATCCCTCCCATTCTAAGGCGTGAGTTCAAATATTTTCAATGGAGTATAGACAGGTCCCTGTGGGCGAAGCACGCTCTGATGGAGCACAAAACCCGACACTTTCGCCGACGAGGACGCGAAGTCGATTTTCGATAGATCTCTTGTCAATGTCTCCACGTTTCTGTTATCCTTGACCCTTCCGATGGTCAGATGCCCCGAAAATTTCCTCTTTTCGGGAGCGAAACCGAACGGTTCGACTGCCCTCTCGACGTCCCTCGAAAGATCTCTGAGACCGTCGTAACCATCATCGATCCCGACCCAGATCACACGAGGCCTTTGCACATTTGGAAAGCAGCCGAGATTTCTGAGTGACAGATCAAACGGCTGAATTCCGCTCACTGCATCGGCGATCGCAGCGTACATGTCCGGCAGGGCCTTCTCGTCGGTATCTCCGAGAAACTTGAGGGTCACATGCAAATTGCTGACTTCGACCCACTTAATCCGAACATCATAATCTCTCAACTTGCCGATCACTTTCCCGACCTCGGCACGCTGGTCATCGGATATATTTACGGCAACAAACGCCCGAATCATATCATTTTCCAAGGAGTTTTAGCCGAAGCATGTTCAATAGGACGGAAGTTGATCTCGTTCGGATTATATCCCGGTCGCCTGAGAATGATCGTCGTTGCACAGTCGTACCATTTATGTCAGCCACCGCCAGGTAAACCAGCCCTACCGGCTTGCCCTCTGTGCCGCCCCCGGGACCGGCAGTACCGGTCGATGCCAGTGCATAATCGGTTCCGGCCGCATCACGCATTCCGGCAGCCATTTCACGGCAAACCGGCTCCGATACCGCCCCATACTGCTCTATGCTCGTTTCTTTCACTCCGAGATACTTGATCTTTGCCTCATTGGAGTAGGTAACGACACCCTCCATGAAGTACTCCGAACTTCCCGGGATATCGGTCAGCATTTTGGCCATCATTCCACCTGTGAATGACTCGGCGACCGCAATCGTGGCCTTCTTCTTCTTCAGAAGAGAGGTCACATTCTCAAGCAGGCTCTCGTTCTCTGTCGAGAAGACATGCTCTTTGACAATTTCGTATAGCCTCTTGAAGTTCTCATTTAATACGGATTCAACCGCTGCTCGATCCTCGCCATCGGCACGCAGCCGCAATACCACACCCGCATACGAGGGGAGAAATGCCAACCTGACATTCTCAGGAACGAACCCGCCCTCGCTCAGCTTCTCAGCGAGCCTCGACTCGGGTATGCTGATTGTTGAGATGTTCTTGAAGCGGATCACACGTCCCGTACCCCTTTTCTCCAGATAAGGAATCAGGGAATGGACAAGTATGGCTTCCATCTCTGAGGGAACCCCCGCCATGGCGCAGAAGACCTTTCCGTCGCGATCATATAGAATACCCGGAGCTGTCCCAAGCGGATTGTACAACAATGTCGCACCTCGAGGCTGCATGCAAAGCCTTTTGCCGGTGTGAGACATAGCAGCTCCGAGTTGCCTGTAGCGCTCCTTGAGCGCCGCAAGCGTCTCCTTGTGCTCGACCAACCGCTCACCAAATACCTCACAGATGACTTCCTTGGTGATGTCGTCATCCGTTGGTCCAAGACCACCCGTTGTGATGACTACATCGCAGTCCTCGAGTGCCTGTGTGATCTCGCGCTTTATGTCCGATCGTTCGTCACCTACCGAGCAGCGCTTCGTGACATCAATGCCGATAAACATGAGCCCCTTCGCGATGTAAGCAGCGTTGGTATCGATAGTGGCGCCAGAAAGAATTTCGTCACCGATTGTTATGATTATCGCATTCATAAGGTCTTAGTAAAGTGGACTACAACCTGCAAGAGAATATTCGCATAAACCCCCGCGGCAACGTCATCTGCGGTCACTCCCCAGCCAGACGGCAATGATTCGAATTTCCGCGCAGGATAAAGTTTCAGAACATCCATAGCGCGAAACAACACGAATCCCAATAGATAATAATACCAAACTCGCGGCACAAAAACAAGAGTTACCAGCATTCCGGCGACCTCATCGATCACAATCGGCTTTGCATCATGACCAAATTCTTTCTCAGCAAGCGATGCCACAACTACTGAAATCGCAATTACACCGGCTGTTATCAGGATCTGAAATTGAACATCGACTCCAAATACGAAAATAGCCAATGCAAGACCGGGAAGAGTCCCCCAAGTGCCGGGGATTATCGGCATCTCACCCGTGTAACATCCTGTCGCCAAGAATCTTATGATACTCTTCATTACCAGAGTGTACCTTTCAAGAGATAGAAGTTCTTTACAAGATAGTCTACGCCGGTCCAGACTGTCACCGCCATCGTGACAAACAGCATGGTGTCAAAAGCCGTGATGACCATTGGATCTGTGAATATTCCCCAATTCGCGCCCCAGATGGGAAGAAATGTCTTCAGATTTATAAATACGAGGATCACACCGACCGCAATCATCTGCAGAAAAGTCTTCACTTTTGCAAATCCGCTTGTGACAATCAGAACACCCTTGTATGCCGCCAGAGATCGCAGGCCGGTGATGAAGAAATCGCGCACGATTATCGGCAGCACCATCCAGAGTTTGGCATACCCGAGCGCGATAAATGCTATCAGAGCTGATGAGATCAGAATCTTGTCAGCAAGTGGGTCCATGAATTTCCCGAACCCGGTGGTGATATTGTACTTCCGGGCCAGCCAGCCATCAACCAGATCGGTAAGCGCCGCCAAAATGAATATGATCAGAGCCGTAAACCTGGTGTAAACATTGTCGATCAGGAAGAGAAATACGAATACAGGGGCAAGAAACACCCTGATCAATGTTAGACGATTGGGCCAGTTCATAATAGCATCTGAAAATCGTTAAGCTACCCCAAAACAGAGTCCATGTCAATTGGTTTGTGAGAATGGCCTCATACCAAACCCTCGGTAACATCCTGATATGAGGCAAGGCGTAGCTCAAGGACATGCGGAGAGAGCGGTCGATACGGATAGATACGGAGCTATGCAAATGCGCCGTCAGGAATCCCTTCCTGACGGACTCTAATGCGTGAGCCGCAGACCTGCCGGCCCGCCCGGGTTCGATTGCGCTTGCACCTTCCAGCGGTCTCTTTATATTTGCGATAAGAAAGAAACAGTATTGATTACAGAGATGATAAAACGATTCGAAATGGCTGCTAAACTTTCGATCAGTATTCTGCTGCTCCTGCTCATTTGCAGTCGCCCATGTCTATCGCAGGACACAGTCTGGCAGGAGATCGATAAGGGCATCGAGGTGTCCCGTTTCAAGTCACCGGCTGCATTGGTGAATCCCGACATCACAGTCCTGCGCATCAACCCTGCTCTCTGGGATATGAAGCTTATCACGAGAGCGCAGTCAGAAGAACGTTTTAACCTCACTGCGAAAGAATGGTGCGAGAAGCTCAATCTGACAGCCGCAATCAATGCCGGCATGTTTCATCAGGACTATGTCAGACATGTGGGATACTTGAAGACGAGGGATTTCGTTCACGACTCGCTGGTCAATCAGTACAAATCTGTAGCGGCGTTCGATCCGCTAATGCCCGACTTGCCACGATTCCGGATGTTTGATCTTGATGAGTGCAGCGTTGATTCAATCACTCGAACGTATGCAACTCATGTGCAAAACCTCAGGCTGATAAAACGACCCGGTGAGAATCGATGGCAGCAGCAGGAGAAGAAATGGAGCGAGGCAGCCTTGGGTGAGGACAGCACCGGACGCATTCTGTTCATCATATGCCGCTCACCCTATTCGATGTACGACCTCAATGAAATACTCCTCTCGCTCCCGATCGATCTCATCTGCGCGCAGCATCTCGAGGGCGGCCCCGAAGCGCAGCTTTACATTAGGCACAACAAAACCGAGATTGACCTGTGCGGAAGCTTCGAAACCGGGTACGCAGAAAACGACAATAATCTCCAGGCCTGGCCCATCCCAAACATCATCGGTATCACGAAGAAGAAGTAAGTTCTCCGTGCGATATCTTCGACAGTCCGCAACATCTGGATACCGACTTTCGTCATTATGCCAACGCCATTGGCGTTGTCTCTGGTTGCATTCGGCCGCGATCATAGATCACGGCCACGATATATCGCATTGTAGCGTAAGCGTCGTCAGGAACCCTTTCCTGACGACTCTGTGAAACGCTATCGCATCCTTCGCGAGGAGCGGAGCGACGTGGCGATCTCTATCCCACCAGTTTCACAAACGGCTCGACGTCTTCCAGCACGCGGTTGACTGCATCATTCCAGAAGTCAGGCTTAGTTAGATCGACACCGAGATGCTTGCGACCAAGATCCTCGGTCGTCATGCTCCCCGTGTCGAGCAACAGATCGCGATATTTCGATGCGAACGCCTTCCCCTCTTTCTGCGCGCGATCATAGACACCACCCGCAAAGAGGAACCCGAAAGTATATGGGAAATTATAGAACGGCAATCCTGTCAGATAGAAATGCAGCTTCGATGCCCAGAACAACGGATGGCATCCATCAGGATCGAGCGTATCACCAAACGCCTCTTTCTGTGACTGCACCATCAACTCATCGAGCCGTTGCCGCGAAATGACACCATTCTTGCGCTCAGCATAGAACGCCTTGTCGAACAGGAATCGCGCGTAAAGGTTGCAGAACAGCACCTGCGCCCGCTGGAGCTTCTGATCGAGCAGCATCAACTGCTCATCGGCTCCGGCGGCGACTTTGAACGCAGCATCTGTCACAAGCAGCTCATTGAATATCGAGGCTGTCTCCGCAAGGTTGGCGGGATATTCTCTCGCGAATGGTGGCTTGTCCTTCAGCACCCAACTGTGATATGCATGTCCAAGCTCATGGGCGAGTGTCGACATATCGCCAAATGTATCAAGGTACGTCATAAATATTCGGCTCTGCTTCTTCGGGCCAAATCCGGTGCAAAACCCACCTCCCGCCTTGCCGGTCCGATTCTCAGCCTCGATCCATCGCTTCTCGAACGCCATCTGTGAAAACTCGGACATCTCATCGGAGAAGCCGGAAAGATGCTTGAAGATAAAATCGTGCGCATCATCGTACGTCATCTTCGATTCCGATTTCCCAACCGCTGCAGTCTGATCGTACCACATGAACTTATCCATGCCGAGAAGTTTCTTCTTCGCTTCGATATACGGCACAAGTTTCGGAACTCCATTGGCAACAGCAGTCCACATCGCATTGAGGGTATCCTCTTTCAATCGACCCATCACCAGCGGCTCATACAGCGGTGATTCCCAGTTACGATGTTTGTAGATCGACAGACGGAACCCGCCGAGTGAATTCAGGCACATTGCGGCATAGTCGGCACGAGTCTCCCATGATTCCTCAAGCTTCTCGAATGCCTGCTGACGGATCGACCGATCGGGACTGTCCATTTTGCTCGCAAGCTGGCCGAGAGAGACTGTCTCAGCCTTGCCATTTTCGGTAAACTGGACCCTAAGATCACCGGACATCTTGTCGTATAGCCGGTTCCAGGCATGAAAACCGTTAACCGCAAGCTCATTTGCAAACGACTCGAACTCCTCAGCCATCTTGTGCTTCGCATTGTCGCGGAGTTCGGTCAGGGAGAACTTGATTGTCGAAAGCGACGAATCTTCAAGAAGCGCGATCCAACTTGCATCATCCTGCTTGCGAGCAAGAGATTCGAGCCTCGTCTCGAGATTGCGCCATTCTGAGATGAGAACATCGGTCTCCTGAAGTATCTGCAGCGCCGGCTTGTCATCCACATCCTGAGCGGTCAGACACAATGCGAGCGAATAGGCAAGCCCAAGATTCTCGGATAGCCGCTGAAATTCCAGAATCGCAATCTTATACTGCTCTCTGCTCGAATCATCGAGTTTGTCCGGCAGAGCAGCAAACGACTTGCTTGCGGCGGCGAGGTCCTGTTTCAGTTTGTTACGGAATTCTTTGTATTCTGTCGAGTCTGATCCGCCCGGAAATATTGAATCGAGATCCCATTTCATGTTCAACTTGACAGCTGTATTACTCATTTCATTCTCCTTGATCGTCGCAGCAATATGTGCAGGAATCGATTGCCGAACAGGGCTGATTCCGATAGTGCCAGTGTGATAAGTATATAACAGAGAAAGCGCGAAATATCAAGCCAGTTCTGGAGATGGATACAGAGAGGCTACACGACCATCAGCACTAAAACCGTCACGAACCAGAGGAGGACATTGATCAGAAGTGGAAGGTCGGTCAGCATCAGCCTTGATGGCGAGCCCCCCTCGTCTTTCTTGTGGATGAGATACAGATACCGAAATATACCATATAATACGAATGGCACACTGATCTCGAGATGCTCCACGCCAAGTTTCTGCTCGACTTCCGGAGACAGTGTGTAGAACGTATACGCCATGACCGTCGAGGCGGTTACGACCGAAATCATCTGATCCAGGAAATATGTAGAGTAGTGCTCAAGTATCTTGCGGTGCTCGACTGCCACACCTTCGAGCGAACTGAGCTCATGCCGGCGTTTCCCGAACCCGAGGAACAGCGCCAGGAGTATCGTGCAGACAACCAGCCACGCCGATATCGGTACCGATATCGCAATACCGCCGCCGACAGCTCGTAGCACGAATCCCGCCGCAATAGTCATTACATCGAGGATCACAATATGCTTCAACACAAGTGAATAGAGTACGTTGAGTACGGTATATGACAACAAGATCACCAGCGTCAGCTCATTCATGACGAACCATGAGACAGCGATCGTGACAATGAGCAGAATTGCAGCGAGAACGAGCGCATTCTTCCGCGAGACGACTCCCGATGCGATGGGGCGTTTCGATTTGCGGGGATGAACCCGGTCCTTCTCGTAGTCGATGACGTCGTTGAAGAGATAAATCGAAGACGATACCATGCAGAATAACGCGAACATCACGAACGTCTTCTCGATCATCGGGATATCGAAGAAGTTCTTCGAGAAAACCAGTGCGCCAAAGACGATCAGGTTTTTGATCCATTGTTCCGGTCTGAGAGACCGGATCAGCCCTTTAGCGAGATTCATAGATCCAAAATACTCTTGTTATGTTCCAAACGGCAAGCTGTTTTCTATCGAGTCGTGGAACGTACTCAGGAAATCCCGGAGGATTCCGTCTGCGGCGGACTCATCTCCGTTCGGCGCCTCAGCGACAATCCTGATCAACGCGGCATCGGTCGGCCTGAACCGGAGGGAATTCACCATAAGATCAAGCTTCAATACATACTCATTGGTAAGCACACCTGATCGTGTGCGAAACCAGTAGTAGACAACTTGACGCATCCTCTTATTTCCGATCAGGACACGATTGACCGACATTTTCGTCCCGTTGATATCGATTTCGACCGGATGCATCTCGAGCAGTCCCCAGCCACCTCCAGGGAGGCAATGCCGAGGCGAGTGAATCTGAGAACCGTACTTCTGATCCTCGAAATATCCGATGAAGAGCGTTGTCAAATTGCGTTTGGAATCTTTGTAACTCCGGCCGGTCGTATTGGTCGCTTGCAGCACCTCGAGAGTGAAATCGGAAAGAGGATATTCCTTGCCGATCCATCCACCCGCATCCAGCGGTATTTTGCTGAAGTCGGATGGTCTATCGGGGCTCACTCGATAGAACCTGAGTACAAGCGCCAGCGCACCCGACAGAATCAAGAGCGCTACGATTAAAGAGTATTTACCGGTGATTTTTTCCATCTAAGTATTGAACTCACAATAAACAACATTATCATCGAAAAAAGAAATACCAACATTCCAGACATCTCATGCAAAATGCCATCAACGAAGTCCTCGCTTATCGCGTAAGTTCCGACAGTCGTGAATGTGATCCGCACAACATTCCCAAGAATCGCTATCGGTATGGTTGATGCAAACAGTATCAGTGCTTTGATCCTGGTCTCTTGTGTGAAATATGCGAGCAGCGCTCCAAGTGCCAGCAGCGATACAATCGATCTCAGCCCGCTGCAGGCTTCAGCGACTTCCAGCGCCTGACCACCCGGGATATAGAGCACATTGCCTAGACGCACCAGCGGCAGCCCGATGAAGCCGAGTGCGAATGACGCTATCTTCGATGCGAACAACTGCATCGGGAATGTCAGCGAATAGTATATCACGTATGGAATCGGGATCATGAACAACATGAAAAAAAATGCGAACCAGATTTTGCGGAAGATCTGTGTTCCAAGCAGATAGAGCGCCAGCGATGCCAGCAACAGCACAAATGAGAAGCGAACGCTGAAATACTCCGCCCCTGCCGTCCCCACAATGAATATCGCCAGCGATACAAGGACACCAACAAATCCCCACATGTTCGTGGAGATGGGGGTCGAAGCCAGTTCTTCCCGCTGATGCCAGACAAACCAGATTGCAACAGGTATGATTAGAAATCCGTGCGAATAATTCGGGTCCTCGTACCAGTCCAGCCCCAAATCTGCAAGAACCGGCAGGTAGATAAGAATCACCAGCATCACTAAGAATAAAATCTTCGGATCGATCCTGATGTTGGTCTTGGATTTTGACGTTTCGGCTGCCTTGGCCATCCGCTTCCTAATTCGCCCGCGTGCGAGCCGGGGTCTTGGTTCTGAAATGCTCAACAGTTCGAGCCAGCCCCTCTCTGAAGTCAACATCTACATCAAAGCGTAATAGCTTCTTCGCCTTGGAGATATCCGCGACCGAATGTTTGATGTCACCCGGTTTCTCTGCCTCAAAGAGTGGCTCAGCATCGACGGCCGTAATATCCTTCAAAATGTCGAGGAGTTCAAGCAAATTAAAACGCTTACCGGCTGCAATGTTGATTGATTCGCCGACAGCATCATTCGACTTCGTGGCAAGGAGGTTTGCGGAGACTACATTGTCGATATATAGGAAATCGCGCGACTGCTCGCCATCACCGAAGATCCGCAGCTGATTGCCTGACAGCAAACACTCGATAAACTTCGGAATTACGGCAGAATAGTCGCTGTTCGGATCCTGGTACGGGCCAAAGATATTGAAATATCTCAGGCAAACGGTTTCGAGACCGAAAAGTTCACTGTATATCCGGCAGTAATGCTCACCAGCCAGCTTGGCAGCGGCATAGGGTGACAGCACTTTGAGCAGAGAGCATTCCGATTTCGGCAGATCAGGCAGATCGCCATAGACAGCCGCTGATGATGCGAACACAAGGCGCTCTATACCAGCTCGTTTCGATGCCTCGAGCACATTCAGAGTCCCGCCAATGTTCACCTCTGTTGATCCCACGGGGTCCTTGACCGAAAGTTCGACCGACGCAATCGCCGCCTGGTGAAGCACATAATCGACATTCTTCATCGCCTTGGCGACGGTTTCGAAGTCTCGGATATCACCTTCAATCAGCCTAATATCTTTACGAACCGCTTCGAGATTAGAGATTTTTCCACTTGAGAAGTTGTCGAGGACAGTAACCGTTTCGCCCATCGAGACTAATCTGGTCGCAATATTCGAGCCGACGAATCCAGCCCCACCCGTGATCAAATAGTGCATCTAACCTCCTGATAATCGACTTCTCTAATTATATCGACCATGATCCCGACATGTTGAGCCGAGTGGAAGTTTTCGATGATTTGCCCTCGCAAAGCCGATCAACAATATGAAGTTGTCAGCAATCTCCGATTACACATTCCGCTATTGAGTTTCTACAACACATACAGATGCAGTTGGTTCCCTCTCAATCGCCCGAGCCACGAATTTGTCCCTTAACTTCATGAAAATGAGACAATTGCGCCCTAAGACGCTGTATTCAGAGGTTTGAACCTTCTATGTGTACTGCTGCCGGATCGTTGCAACACTTCGCTCCTCATGATTACGAGGTCGAAGTCTATCATGATCTATACGACAAGCCCAAGGCTGTGAATCTTCACGCGCGAGCAATCATATCCCCGGATCGGCCGGTCTAATCGTCCTCTTCGGGCGGTGCCTCCTCGGCTTCCTCGGCTTCCTCAGCTTCCTCAGCTTCTTCCGCTTCCTCATCTTGATCGGAGATGCCATTCGCATCTCCATCTCCGATCGAGACTCCGCTGTCGGGAACGAGTCTGGCAACATCGACCACAGAATCGCCTTTATCGAGACTTATGAGCGTCACTCCCTGAGTTGCCCTGCTGAGTGAACGTATCGCCCTGATAGCAGTTCTGATTATAATTCCGTTTTGAGTTATGATCATCAATTCATCATCCTCGACAACCTCTTTCACTGCCACTACCCGCCCGTTGCGCTCGGATGTCTTGATATTGATGATACCCTTACCGCCTCGATTTGTGATTCTGTAGTCATCTATCGATGAACGCTTTCCGTAGCCGTTTTCAGTAACCGTCATCAGCCACGACTGCCGCTTGATGACGACCATCGAGACGATGAAATCGCCTTCAGCGATATTGATACCCTTAACGCCGTATGCAGTACGGCCCATGGGCCTCACCTTATTCTCTGGGAAGCGGATCGCCTTGCCGTCATTCGATGCCAGCACGATATCATTGGTACCGTCGGTGATCGCCGCGTCAATCAGCTCATCTTCACCCGGTGTGATGTTTATCGCTTTGATGCCGTCCCGACGCGGATTCGAGAACGCCGTCAGGTCTGTCTTCTTCACGATTCCGTTCTTTGTCGCCATAACGACATAGAAACCGGGATCGAACCGCCGTACTGGCTGGAACGCACAGATGGTTTCATTCTCAGCAAGCTTAATCATGTTTGTCGCATGACGTCCCTTAGCGAGCCTTCCCCCCACCGGAATCTCATGCACTTTAATCCAGAAGCACTTGCCGTGTGTGGTGAAGAACATGATATAGTCATGGGTCGAGGCTATGAACAAGTGCTGGATGAAATCATCCTCTTTCTTCTCCATGCCGATTACACCGCGACCTCCGCGGTTCTGCTTGCGGTAGGATGATATCGAGAGCCTCTTTATGTAGCCGCCGTGAGTGATCGTAATGACCATGTCCTCTTCGGCGATCAGATCCTCAAGAGTTAGTTCCTCTTCCTCATCGGTGATCAGAGTCCGGCGCTCGTCGCCAAATCTGTCTTTCAGTTCGATCAATTCCTCACGGATCAACCCCATTCTCTTCGGGTATGAGGCGAGGATGCCTTTCAGCCGTTCAATCGTCTGAATCAGTTCGAGATACTCCTGCTCGATCTTCTCACGTTCGAGACCGGTCAACCGCTGCAGCCGCATGTCAAGAATTGCCTGTGCCTGAATTTCGGAGAGCTTGAACGTCTTCATCAAACCCTCTTTGGCATCGGCCGGTGTCTTTGAGGCCCTGATCAACGTGATAACAGCATCGATATTGTCGAGCGCGATCTTCAAACCTTCCAATATATGCGCCCGCCGCTCCGCCTCATCGAGTTCGAACTTGGTCCGGCGTGTAATCACCTCGTGGCGGTGCTTCAGGAATTGCTCCAGCATAATCCGGATTCCTGTCTGGCGCGGAATACCGTCGATCAGCGAGAGCATGTTGACACCGAATGTCGTCTGCATCTGAGTATGCTTGAAGAGCTGATTGAGAACAACCGTCGCCTGAGCGTCCCGCTTGAGCTCGACGACGATGCGCATGCCGTCGCGGTCAGATTCATCGCGAAGGTCGGCGATTCCCTCCAGCTTCTTGTCGCGCACAAGATCGGCTATCTTTTCGAGGAGATTGGTTTTATTGACCTGATACGGAATCTCTGTAACGATAATGAATTCTCTACCATTTTTCTGAATTTCCGTGTTAACCTTAGCGCGAACGAGCACATGTCCCTGACCGGTCAGGTAGGCTGTCCGAATGCCGTCGCGGCCATAAATTATCCCGCCGGTCGGGAAATCGGGTCCGGTCACGATCCCGAGAATGTCCTCTTCATCGCATTCGGGATCATCGATTATCTTGCAAAGCGCATCGATAACCTCGGTTATATTGTGCGGTGGGATATTCGTCGCCATGCCGACTGCGATACCGGATGATCCATTGCAGAGGAGATTCGGGAATCTGCCCGGCAGCACAACCGGCTCTTCACGAGTTTCGTCATAGTTTGGAACGAAATTGACCGTATTCTTCTTGATATCCTCGAGCATCTCGACCGCAATTGGGGTCAGCCGCGCCTCGGTGTATCGCATCGCGGCGGCGTTGTCACCATCTATCGACCCGAAGTTCCCCTGTCCGTCGACGAGCGGATACCGCATGCTGAAATCCTGCGCCATTCGGACAAGAGTCGGATAGACTACCTGCTCGCCATGAGGATGGTAGTTGCCGGAGGTATCGCCGGCGATCTTTGCGCATTTACGATATGGCCGTCCCGGCACGAGGTTAAGATCGTTCATCGCGATCAGGACCCGCCGGTTGGATGGCTTCAGTCCGTCGCGGATATCGGGCAATGCTCTCGCGGTAATGACAGACATCGAATAGTCGAGATAACTCGACTTCATCTCGTCTTCAAGATAGATATCAACAATATTCTGCCGATCAGTAACCATAATCTATACCTCAGATATGATCCGTTTTCTAGTTCAATTGCGATCCTTCGGACAACCACTTACTGACTTCCTCAACCGAGGTCGAAATCTCGGAGCTAACTGCCAGTTCGCTGTCCTGTCGAATCTGTTCCAATGCATCGGGGAGTACGGCCGCGACGCTTTCCGTCAGCGATGATTTGGGTACTATACGGGCACAATTTGAAAGCGTATCGAGGGCACTACGGATCAAGTATAGCCAAGGAGGTTGAGTTCTGCCCTTTCTCACCTGCATTACTGTGGATAGGCAGAGAATAGCCGACTCGGCGGCGCGACTTACCAAGTCTACTCTGGGCTGTTCTCCAACCCTTGAGCTAACGTAATGACTCATCGCGATCGTCGCTTCCATGCTGTGGTGACTGGCTGATACTAGAACTTCCGAAATCTTCATTACCGTGTCGAGCCCGGAATCTACTTGTGTCTTGAGCGAGTCGATCGCTTTCTGTACCTGCAATTTGTGGAGTCTATTGAAAATCTGAATTACGCCAAAGATCAAGGCAATGTTTACGATTCCGACAATGATCGCCACAGTGCTGAGCTGAGAACTCATCGAATTCAGAGTTTCGCCATGGTGAACCCGATCATCCGCGAGCCGCTGTTCCCACAGCTCCCGCATCGCATGATCAGATAGCGAATCCGCTACCCATAAAGTGTCAGTTCTTCCCTGCCCAGCTGTCAGTGATGGCAAGGACGAAGCTTCTTTGATTACAGACGGCGTGCCTCCCTCATCCTGCCCAATCACAACCGACGGCGCAACCGCAATCAGCGCGACCATCACCGCAGCGCATATCCAGCCACCCTTAAGCATCACATCTTTCCCCTTTCATACCTAGTACAGCGCGCAGCGTTGTCATGCCGACGAAAGTCGGTATCCAGAAGGCGTGCCTCAGAGCAAGACTGGATTGCGGTTTTCACCGCAATGACAGTCCCTGCGGGGCTGCCTTCATGACCACCGTACACTGATGAGTGTCCCTTCGCCCCTACAACGCCGCAGGCGTTGTCATGCCGACGAAAGTCGGTATCCAGAAGGTCTGCCTCAGAGCGAGACTGGATTGCGGTTTTCACCGGAATGACAGTCCCTGCGGGGCTGCCTTCTATCATGTCACATGAGACATGCTTCCCAACCATACTGCAGCGCAAAGCGCTGTTGTCATTGATATCGCCACACGTCAGCGACTTCCTCTTCATCAGACAGCGCGTAGCGCTGTCATACCGACGAAAGTCGGTATCCAGAAGGCGTGCCTCAGAGCAAGACTGGATTCCGGTTGCCACCGGAATGACAGCCCCTGCGCGGCTGTTCTCAATTCCGCCACACGTTGGAGACTGCTTCTTCATCAGACAGCGCACAGTGCTGTCATGCCGACGAAAGTCGGTATCCAGAAGGCGTGCCTCAGAGCAAGACTGGATTCCGGTTTCCACCGGAATGACAGCCCCTGCGGGGCTGTTCTCAAGAGTGCCAAGTGCCACAGGTCGTTTCTTCATACTGCAGCGCGCAACGCTGTCATGCCGACGAAAGTCGGTATCCAGAAGGACTCCCTCGGAGCAAGACTGGATTCCGATTTTCATCGGTATGACAAATTCGAGGACAGTTTGAAATGACATCTCAGCTTTCTCCACAGATTTCAGGATACAAATCCCTCCACTCTGGGTTCATCTTCTCTATGAGCTCCAACTTCCACTGTCTCTTCCATTCTTTGATGCGCTTCTCCCTCAGAATCGCCTGCTGGATGTCTTCATGCACTTCGTAAAAGACCAGCTTGTCGATACCATACTTACTGGTGAACAAAGAACCCATCTTCTGCTTGTGCTCATATACACGCTTTATGAGATCGCCCGTGACTCCAGTATAGAGAGTTCCGTTTCTCTTATTGGCCATGATATAGACATAATACTGCGCCATTTCCCATCACTGGATTCCGATTTGCATCGGAATGACAGTCCCTGTCGGACTGTCCAAAACTCCATCACACATCCAGATTCCTGACATACCGGGCGTTCTCCTGGATAAACTGCCGGCGTGGTTCGACAGCATCCCCCATCAGCGTGGTGAACACCTCGTCAGCCTCCGCAGCCACACCAATCGTCACCTTCAGCAATGTCCGCGTCTCCGGGTCCATCGTCGTCTTCCAGAGCTGGTCGGCATTCATCTCACCGAGACCTTTGTATCGCTGCAGATGTACTCCCTGACGCCCCACCCGCTCGAGCACCCGATCGCGCTCCTCATCGCTGTAAGCATACGTCTCCTGCTTTCCCTTCTTGACCAGATACAACGGCGGCTGAGCGACATAAACATGACCATGACGAACAAGGTCGGTCATGTACCTGAACAGAAACGTCAGTATGAGCGTGCGAATATGCGAACCATCAACATCGGCGTCGGTCATGATGATGACCTTGCCGTAGCGCAGCTTCTCAAGATCGAACTCCTCACCACCGATGCCGGTGCCGAGCGCGCTGATCATAGTCCGAATCTCGACGTTGGATAGTATCTTATCGAGCCGCGCTTTCTCCACATTGAGAATCTTGCCGCGCAACGGAAGAATAGCCTGGAACCTGCGGTCCCTGCCCTGTTTGGCAGTGCCACCCGCTGAATCACCCTCTACAAGATATATCTCGGTGAGTTCGGGATCGCGCAGCGAACAATCCGCAAGCTTGCCCGGCAATGACCCCGATTCAAGAGCGGTCTTTCTGCGAGCGAGCTCTTTTGCCTTACGTGCGGCATTACGAGCCGAGGCTGCGCTTGACCCCTTGTCGATGATCCTTTTCGCCACCGGCGAATTCTCGTCGAGAAAATACGCTAGTTCCTCGCCGACCACCTGCTCGACTAATCCTTTTATTTCGGAATTGCCGAGCTTGGTCTTCGTCTGCCCTTCAAACTGTGGCTCGGGCACCTTGATCGAAATAACGGCAGTCAGTCCCTCCCTGACATCTTCACCTTGAAGGCCACCATTGCTGTTCTTTCCATTCTTGAGCAGGTTGTTCTTTGCGGCGTAGTTGTTTATGGTGCGCGTGAAAGCCGTCTTAAATCCAATCAGATGAGTTCCACCCTCGATCGTGTTGATGTTGTTTACATACGAGAAAATATTCTCGACATAGGAATCATTATGCTGCAGGGCGAACTCCATCTCTACACCTTCGCGAGAGGCAGAGAAAAATATCGGCTTTTTGTATAGAGGCGTTTTGTTCTGATTGAGCCACTCGACAAATGTCGTAATCCCTCCCTTGGCGAAGAAGAACTCCGATTTGTCCTTCGCGGCATCTGTGATCTGAATCTTGAGTCCCTTATTCAGGAATGCCAGTTCGCGCATTCGCGCTGCAAGCACGTCATACTTGAACACTATCTGGGGGAATATCTTGCTATCAGGCATAAATGTCGTCTTGGTGCCTGTCTGCTTGCGCTGACCTATCTTACGAAGGTCCTTCTCTGGCTTGCCTCTGTTGTATTTCTGATAATAGACATTGCCATCGCGGCATATTTCAACCTCGCACCACTCGGAAAGGGCGTTGACCACCGACACTCCAACTCCGTGAAGACCGCCGGAGACTTTGTAGGACGCATGATCGAACTTGCCACCGGCATGAAGCTTGGTCATCACCACTTCGAGTGCGGGCCTCTTCTCAGTCGGATGTTCATCAACTGGAATCCCGCGGCCATTATCCTCAACCGTTACACTGCCATCCGTATTGATCGTCACTCCAATCGAATCGCAGAAATCAGCGAGAGCCTCGTCGACCGAGTTATCGACAACTTCATACACAAGATGGTGCAGCCCTCTGGTACCGGTATCTCCGATATACATCGCCGGGCGCTTGCGCACAGCGTCGAGCCCCTTTAGAACCGTAATCGCTTTGGCATCATAACTGCCGCTCACGCCATTATTCTTGATGGCATCAGTGTTGCTCATATCTTGATCCTCGGTTGATTAGACGTTACACAGCCCGTGTCGTCACGCTAACGAAATCGAATGTCAGTGATGATCTTTTCGCCGAGTCGCTCATTCAGTTTCCGGATTATTTCCCATTTCATCATCACAAGTTCCTGTCGCCAGACAGAGTCCCTGACAATGACTTTCAATAATCCATTCTCAACACCTGCAACTTGCGTCACCCGATCAATGTCATCTCCAACTATCTCAGCCCAGACATGCGCGGCGCCAGCCTCTCTGACACGCTTATCGATCTTAAGAGACTTGAACAGACCACCTAAAGCGTCCTTGATTTTGACCGGCTTGGTCATGGGCAAAGTTCCCCTAACCCCTTATCATAACGGAAATTAAATCGATTTGCAAGTGATTTTTGAGGTTTTTGCAACTGCAAGAAGCTATCATTTAATGAGTTACATTTGCGACTTGTGTTTGTTGACACGTCCTTCGATAATGCTGAGTGAATTCTCAAATGCATCTAAGTCCCTCACCTCCTCTAACTTAGAAGTGGTAACCAACACCTGAGACAGGCCGGGAAGCAGCAAAGATAGGGAATCGAGACGGTTCCGATCCAGATCGGAGTAGATCTCATCTAAGAGGAGAATCGGCGTCTCGCCGCAAAGAGCCTTGATATGTTCGAAGACAGCGAGTTTGATCGCCAACACCGCAGTCTTAACCTGTCCTCGTGAGGCAAAGCTCCTGCAGTCGACATCGGACAGCAGGAACTGTAGATCATCGCGATGAGGACCGTACATCGACTGTTTCATAACGAGCTCCCTGCGACGTCTTGATGCCAGCTTCTCCTTGAATGCCGCCTCGGTCTGTTCTTCGAGACGCGGTGATGCAGTGTACTTTATGTCAAACCTGGAGTCTGTGTTTACAAGCTTGCTGTGGAAGTCTCCCGCGAGCTCGGAGACCCTTTGAATGAACCGTGCTCGCGCACGATGGATCGCCAGACCAAACTCGATCAGCCTCTCATCCCACACACCCAGCAACTCGTCTCCGTCGACCGCACCGAGCGAATCGTAGGCCTCTCCAAGTTCTCGCAGCAACGCATTTCTCTGAGCCAGAACCTTTCGATATTCCCACAGAAGCGAAATGTATCCACGATCAAGCTGGGCTATCGATATATCGAGGAAGCGCCTCCTGACTGTAGGTGGTCCGTACACCAGCTCCACATCATCAGGTCCGAACGAGACTACCTTCAGGTATTCGTAAAGGGTCGACAGTTTGGTCTCAGGCACATCATTGATCTTGATACGTTTCTTCTCGCGCGGCTTATATGCGATTTCAATCTTCAGAGGACTGTCGTTGAGAGAACCTTCTCCCACCAACCTGAAGAACTCCGATTTATCTCTCAGGAGAACATCATCTGTGGCACCACGAAATGACTTCGCCGTACAGAGGTAGAATATGCCTTCCAGAAGGTTGGATTTCCCGGAGCCGTTAGGTCCAAACAGGAGGTTTGCACCTGGAGAGAGCTCAACTGTCTCTGAGTCAAAATTCCTGAACCCGGACATACTTAGCCGTTCGATATGCATGGTAGAATATATATAGCTAAGGGTTAATCACAAACACTGAATGAAACGAATACGATATCATCGCGAGTTACGAGGTGACTTGGTGATCTCTTAGTTGACGCGGTTACAGGTGGCTTGTTTCTATCTTTAGACGCAAAGCAACACGCAGAGCCATGGCAACTGCACTTACTTATTGGAAATGTCAGATTTCTTAATGCGATAATCGTGCAATATCAATCCGCCAGACGAAGCGGCATAATTAGACAGAGATAGTCATCGGTACGATCTGCGGCATAAATGACTCCCGCCGACACAGGCGATGACAGTTCGAACACAACTTCCTCGCTGTCCATCTGCCGGAGGATCTCTTCGACATAAGTGGCGTTATATCCAAGCTCCATCTTGTCATGCTTGTACTCGCATACAAGCTCTTCTTTCGCTTCACCGCCGAGATCGATATTTGTCGCCGACAGGAGCAGCTTATTGCGATCAAGCCCGAATTTCACCTGGTGAGTCAGTGAATTCGAAAGAATGGAAACACGTCTGACCGCAGCGGCCAGATCATTCTTGGAGAGGATTAAGCGCTTGTCATTGTCGGTTGGAATCACTTGATCAAAATTCGGATACGGTCCTTCGAAAAGCTTCGAGGAGATGATTGTCGAGCCAACCCTAAACATGATATTCTTCTCGCCGAACACCACACCGATTTCTTTTTTCTGATCACCGATCAGTTTTACAACAGCGTTCAGGGCTTTCGGTGGGATGATCAAGTCTTCGGCTATTCCGCGCAGCTTCGTATTTTCAAGAGAGATTTTTGCGAGTCTGTGACCATCTGTGGCTACCATAACCATCTTCTCGCCGGAAGTTTGCCACAGCACGCCATTGAGAGCAGGTCGCGATTCATCTGCCGATACAGCAAACGCTGTCTTTCTGACCATCCGAACAAACTCTTCACCCGCTATGCGTATCTCTTTCGCAGAGGCATACTCCGGTATTCTCGGGAATTCATCGGCAGCTATTCCGGATATCTTGTATTGACCGCTCTTGGTAGAAATTTCCATTCTGTTATTTTCCGACGAAATGGAAACTTCTGTTTCAGGCAACTCACGAATTATCTCTGCAAACGTTTTTGCCGGCACCGTGAGAGAACCCTTCTTCTCCGGCTTTATTTCAATGATGCTCGAAATGGAGATTTCCAGATCTGTTGCAGCGAGCATGATGCCGGTGTCTCCTGCTTCCATCAGCACATTTCCAAGAATCGGCAGAGCTGTCTTGCCGGGAACCGCTCCGAGTACTATCTGCAAATATTCAAGCAGTTTTGAAGACGCTATCTGAAATTTCATTGCTCTCTCCTGAACCATTCACATTCTGATTAGTAATTCCTTTTACACTATATAACATAAATAACAACAATAAGTACGTTAACAAACATGAAGTACCCTAGTAACCTGTTTGTGTGCATTCGGTTCAAGCCCACAACAGGTGTTGACAGGATGAGCGGTTACTAACACTGTACCCGCTTTGCAAACATATACCATATTGGATTGACAATATCAACATAATTCAACAGACTTTCACACACGCCCTAAATATAGAGAGAATTGATCAACTGGTCTATACGTAGCTTCAGATTCACGTCTTTTTTCATCATATTGAGAATCGTCTTGTGAGCATGAATAACCGTCGAGTGATCTCTTCCGCCGAAAGCGACACCGATTGCTTTCAGTGAGTTGCTGGTAAGCGTCCTACAAAGATACATCGCAATATGCCGTGCCAACGCAACATCGGCCGTCTTTTTCTTAGCTAGCATCAGCTCAGGGCTCAAGTTGCAGGATTCCGCGACACGTTTCTGGATCTGCTCGATAGTCACCTGTTGTTTGGAATGCGGAATTGTATCCTTTAATACAAGCTGAGCCAAGTCCACGTTTATTTCTCTGCCCCGAAGAGATGCATAGGCCAACAAGCGCGTCAGGCAGCCCTCGAGATCCCTTATATTCGTCGAGACCGAGTCGGCGATAAATGTGAGAACCTCGACGGGCACACTGCATCCCTCCGACTCGGATTTCTTCTGAAGAATAGCAATGCGCGTTTCGAGTGATGGCGGCTGAATGTCGGTTACGAGTCCCCAGGAAAATCGCGAGAGGAGACGCTCCTCGAGTCCCTTGATATCCCGGGGTGGTCTGTCAGAAGTAAGCACGACCTGTTTGCTGTTTTGGTGAAGCGTATTGAATGTATGGAAGAATTGCTCCTGGGTCGATTCTTTGCCGGTGAAGAACTGAATGTCGTCGATTATCAAGACATCCGCGGACCGATAGTGATTGGAGAAATCTGCAACTGACTTACTGGTGATAGAGGTAATGAACTCGTTGGTGAACTTCTCCGATGTCACGTAGATAATCCTCGCGTGACCATCTCCGTTCAGCAGAATGTGATTGCCGATCGCCTGAGCGAGGTGAGTCTTGCCTAAACCGACACCGCCGTAGATAAACAGAGGGTTATATTTGGTCCTTCCCGGTGATTCGGCGACTGCGAGGCTTGCTGCATAAGCAAACTCGTTGGAATCCCCGACCACAAATGTATCGAAATCGTACCTGTGCGACAGGGCTGTGCTTGCAACGGCTCGCTTGCTGGTCTGAGGCGCTGTGACTGTCACGATTGGGACTGGCGTTGCTGCGGCCATATCGAATATGTCAGTCTGACGTTGGGATAACTGCGAGCTGATAACCAACTCGAAAGCGCATTCCTTGTTGGTCACTGATCTGAGCGCATCACCTATTAAGTCGCCGTAATGTTCGTCAAGCCAGTCAGCAACAAACTTGTTCGGTACGCCAATATGAAACTTGGCGTCATCCCCGCTGAGAGCGGTGGTGGGCTTCAGCCACGTGAAGAAGCTCTGCTTGTTCACTCTCCTTGACATGAAAGAGAGGCATTCATCCCAGATCTGATTCTGATTGAGTTCCATCTATTTCTCCGCAGACTTTCTTAACAATTGTGGACAACTACAACTCCAGGGTTGTCATGCATTTGTCGCTACTTTGCATCCCAGTATGAGCCACTTATCCACATTCAACAGCTTGAAATGACCAAGTGAATGTGAGAACTGGAGACCATTTCGCCGAATCATGACGTTATCAACATGTTGTTAACACATTAATAACCAACAAGTTCCGAAAGCAAATGTTGTCAAAAAACGAGGACTTGTCAAGTTTCGCAAGGTATAAAATAGCCGTATTGTAATGGTGTGATGCACAAGCAATTATGGGCAATGATTGACAGGGAAGATCTCTGTGTTCTCCACAGTAGATACACCCCGACCGTAGGCGTCGGTCTATTAACCGGTTATTGAAGTGCTGCGGGATGACTTCTCCAATAGCGGCTGCAGATCACCTCATCTACAATCGCTGAACTCGTGAGTCGTTCTGGCTGATGATATCCTCGAGGGTCGTCGATTGGATGATATCCTCGATCGACGATTGGATGTTTCTCCATACGCCTTTCAAAGAGCAATTCTTCACAAATTCGCACTGATCAGGGCTGGTGAGGCAGCCGTATGTTACGATTGGCCCCTGCACAGCCTCGATTATTGTCTTCAGTGTGATTAATTTAGGTGAGTGATTCAGGGTGATTCCACCCCCATATCCTCTAGCGGTCTTGACGAGTCCTGCCCGAGAGAGGTCGCTTAGTATGTGTGCGAGGAATTTTGGGGGGATCTTCTGATTCAGTGCTATGTCTTCAGACTTGCAGAGATCTCCGGATTTCGCGAGCTCCCACAACGCCCTTATTGCATATTCTGTTCTGTTGGATATCATGACTAATTTGTCTTAAGACAATCCACGATAGCATATTCGCAGTCCCAATAATACAGCATTGAGTCGCGATGTCAATCGGTTTCTGAGGGCCTGACGACAGGATAGGGGCGTCGTTCGGGCAATTAAGCAGTCACTGTCCTTCCGTAGCTTAGGATCTCTCCGTGGTGATCTTCTCCAGTGATTGATCGAGGTTACTGTTGGGTGCTCCTTCTTCTATGTTCGGCTGTTTGCCGTTCGTTCAGCAGCGTGGAAGTAGTCCGCACGGGCTTCTGGAATCATGGAATGGCGTCAACGTCTATTCCTGGAATCTGCTGCTCTTGCAGCACTCCGGGGACTTGAAACAGCAGTTGCAAACCTTTGGACTTTTCATCAAGAGGAAGCACTTTCATTCTGGTTCTCCGTTTGAGGTTGACAAACTCGAACCGTTTGGACTTCGAATAAAGAAGTTGCAGGGTACACGCCAGGGCCTCTATCAAATCAGTCAGGCATAATATCGTGAATCCGAAATTGCTTCTGTTATTGGCCACGGTGATTTCAGGTTCGTCGTAGCTGAGTCCCAGAAGATCTGGATGCTGCGAATTACCATCGAGGCGTTCGCTGCGCGACGGTATGATTGACTTCGATGCAGAGACGGCCTCCAGTGACTTGCTCGGGACATCAAATCCGATGATGAAACTCGAAAGAGACTTTGGAAGCGGGAGAGCAGAGACCAGCACTGATTTCATGATCGCGCCGAGATCATCATGGTTGCAGCCCTGCTGTAGTATGAAGCGGACTGTCTCGGCAGCTTCACGCAAGTCGTCAATCGACGTAACAAGGTACCGTATGGTTCTTGGGGCTCCGTACGTTTCTAAGATATGCGTATCCATAGTGCTTCACTATCAGTATCGGCACAAGGCACCAACACTTTTGTGAATAATCCGGTTCCAGCCATCGATTCTCGTAGAATCTGCAGGGATATTGTCAAAGTGGACTGGCGGATGAGTATATCCACAACAAAACCGCCCCCGCATATTGCGGAGGCGGTTAATGTCAAAGAAAACACAGTCAACTATGGAATGTCGACCGTGAGACTTATCCTGTGGTTTTCTCCGAACGCATCGCTAGCTTCAGTGATGTAAGCATAATCAATGCTGTATCTTCCGGCGATCTTCAGACCGGCACCGATAGTGAAATCACCATCATTGACACCACCGCGGACCGCTCCCCAGTAGTTCGTTCCGAACTGAGTGGCATATTCAGCACCTGCTCTGAGCTTGATCTCAGAACGATGCTGAACCTTCTCAATCTCGATCGGAATGGTGAAGCCTGTGGTCGGGAAGACAACCGCTCCGACACGGAACGTCATCGGAACATAGTCACCGACTTTCGTACCGAGATCGGCAGCAGTGATACCCAATTGGGCAGTACTGCTGATGTTGTACAGAACGCCGACATCGAAGCCTACGCCCGTCTTCGTGTAGTCGTCAATCTTCTGATAGACGACCTTTGCAGTCACACCCAACGCCAGATCTGTAGCCATGTTGTTGCCCCACGAGAACAGGAACGCATGATCGTTAGCGTTGAAATCAGCTTCACGAACTCCGTTAGACGTATATGACGCGATGTCCGAAGTCCCGGCATTGAGCCAGGAGAAGCCGATCGTACCGAAACGGAAGCCCCCACCTGCGATTGACAGATAGTTGTACTTCCGATCCACTCCCATATTCGCAGCAATCATGCTGGAGAAGGAGAATTTTCCAACATGTGATAGGCCTGCCGGGTTCCAGTAGCCCGCCGTAGCGTCATCTGCCACGGCTACGTAGGCACCACCCATACCAAGAGCACGCGCCCCCACACCCATGCGCAGAAATGGCATTGCATGGTTGTAGTCCTTGGCTACAGCAACCTCTGAGCAACCCACCACCATCAGGATGAAAAGCGCTAAGCTTAAAGCTAACGTCTTTCTTGAGTTTCTCGTCATTTCTGTATCATCCCTTCTTATAAGGTGTCCACAAGTCCCGGGGTATTACCCCCGGGACCTGCAGGTGAGTTACTTTTCTATAACGGCAATCTTCACGGTCTTGTGATTGCCGTCGGCGGTTTGGACGTATGCGAAATAGACACCATTCGCAACGAGCTCACCGTCATCGGTACGACCTTTCCAGGTGGTCTGACCAGCCAGTAGTGACCGTACAAGCTCACCACCAAAATCGTAGATCTTGATCGTGATCCCGTTGCCGTTGAAGCCCGTGACGATCGTCGTCTCTTCTCCAGCACTCGGGTCAAACGGGTTCGGGAAGTTGTACGCATCTCCGGCGTCGGTGTAATCACCCGGACCGAAGGCCGACCATGTACGAACGGTCTTGTTGCCGGTATCATCGTAAGCGATGATTGTCGTCTGTACTCCCGCTGTCGGACAGTACGAGATGTAGCCGGATTCCTCGTCGAAGCTGTACTGACCAGCTTCGAGATCGCCTGCGACCTCATCGATTGCGACGCCATCCTCGAGTACCTCGATGCTCTCGATACCGGCGCCGTCATCTACGACCTGGATCATGACCGGACACGTCTTCGGAAGCGCATCGAACAGATTCGACTCGCTTTCGCCCTGAGCGAAGACAGACGGGCCGAAGTAGTCGACAGCCAGAATCTGGAACCACGGATCGGTTACGTTGTCCACGCAATCCCAGACACCGTGACCGTGCAGGTAGTATTCATCCCATTCGCCGTAGGCGACCGGGTCACCTTCGCTATAGTAGGCAGTGTTGTCACTACGTGTGCCGTCGTAGATCGCGACACCAATTGCGCGCTTGTGTTCAAGCTCGTAGTGAGTCGTGATCGTGATCGTGTTTCCATCGCGGTAGTAATCTACCTGACCCGGGAAGAACGTGCCGAGGAAGAACAACTGCTCGGTCTGATTCGGATTCATCGGATCCGTGCTGGTTGTCTGAATCGCTACGACGTCGACGAATACGTGATCCCAATCGACACCGGCGCCTTCGCCGTCATCGATCGTGAATGTGATCGTCGGGTTCTTCGAGACATAGTAGTTCTCGAATACCACTGTCGGAGGAGTGCAATCAACCTCGAACGTCCATGTCAGCGTTGCAGTGTTGTTCTGATCGTTGGTGGCACTGATCCAAAGTGTGTTAGTGCCACATGGCAATGCAGGAGCATCGTTGTTCATCCAGATACCCAACAACTGGCTGACCCCGTCGTAATTGGTATTCCACATCTCGGAATCGCTACCGTTTCTGTGGATGTATGTACCGTTCAGTTTGACCACGAAGTCGAAGTTGGACTCCGAAGTGCCTGCGAATTCATCGACCACCTTGAAGACGAACTTCGGAGTTTCCTCCCAGTCGGCATCCCACTCGCCGTAGTAATACGGGTTGTACGGACCAACGAAATCGTTGCATAATGGATATGCATCGAAGAACTCGATGGTAACCGGACCCGGGTCGTCATCAGGTACGATTGCGACTACAGCATAGATACCGTACAGACAGTCGGTTGAGAACTCAACCCACCGCTGTTCACCAACCGTGTAGAATCCGGCATCGCCATTGAGGAAGTAGATTCCGCTACGGTTCCATTCCGAGTAGTCGGCGTTCCAACGAACAACCAACAGCGACTCGGCCGGAACATCGGAATCGAACGTCATATTGATGACTGCATAGCGATTATCCGGGAAGCAGCAAGGTGTGAACAGACTCAGGTCGCCGCCGTTACCCTTGATCGGTGCATCGTACTCTTCATAACAACCGATGAAGTGGGCGAGTCCGTTCTCATTCGGCACAGGTTGCCAGGTATCCTGCTGAGCGCCGGATCTCGGCAGCCATGTTTCGAGAACCGTCAGACATCCACCGTAAGTGCCGTCCGGTATGTAAACCGAAGCGCTTCCGCCGTTGCCATAAACGGTACCGTTCGTACCCAGATCATCGTAGAATGTGTACGTATTGACAGTGGTGTACTGGGCACTGGCACCATCCGCGGCACCAACCATGAACACCGCCATACCGTCACAGTATACCGCATCAGGATGAACATCTTCCTGGAAATACTCACCCTGGAGGTTTTCGTTCAGCGAGATAGATTCATACGAGAAACTTCCTGCCTGTTCGTAAACACCCAGCGCAGCCGGTGCGTCACCTGAAGCGGCCGCCACTCGGAGTACCAATTCGAAGTAGTCATCCTCGTAGTTCTTGTATGTTGCGAGACCGGAGAGTTCCTCGCCGGCTTCGAACACCAGACCACCCGCGCCATCTGCGACAGCATCGATAATCAATGCATTACCCGGAAGGGTATTGCCTGAACCATCAGTGGCCTGCATGCGGAACTGGAGGTCGCCATTAACCGAGCTCGCATCGAACTCAGTCCACCAGAAGTCGCTTACGGCGACGGCGCCTGTACCAACTCCGTACCAGCCATTGCCATTGTTGTACTCGAAGAGCACATACGAGGCATCACTGGACCAGTCAAAGCCGTACAGTCTTCCATCATGGTAACCGACAATTGATGTCCACGGTGCGGACTGATCAGTGATAGAACCACTGACCGGGCCAACCGTGTCGGCATTTCCAACAGCATCCCAACCGTAGAAATAGAACCTGTAGGTTCCGGTCGAGAGTCCGGAGATATTGAACCAGGCTCCGTGGATGCCGTCCGTTGCCGGATCGATCAGGCTGTACATCATCTGGGAGCCGGTGCTGTTTCTGATCTCAAATGCGACCGCGGCCATTCCTGAATTGGCCCCAGTTGAGGAACCATTATCAAAGAATGAGCCTTCCACCCAAATCGTATCCATTCCAGTCAGATCGAGCGCGGGATCATTACCAGCCTCGACATCCTGACCGGCGATCTGTGTGGCAGCAATAACCGGGTTGACCGCATCATAGTAGAATGTCCACCTGTCGGAATCAGTGTAGCGTCCTGCACGGTTCCAGGCCCTCACTCTGAAGTGATAGGCACCGTCCGTCGGGCTGCCCAGTGTTGCCGAGTATGGTGGGTAGTAATCACGTGCCCAGGTTGTCCACGATCCGCTCAGTACGTTCTTGTACTGGAACCAGATCGAGTCGATCGGAATGTCGCCGTTGTCGGCTGACGCGCCGAATGTGTAACCTGCACCGATGAAGCCGGAGTCGGCAACGCCTTGTGGAGCAGTCATTGTCACTGTCGGCAGTGCATTCGCGATGTAGATCTTGGTCGCAGTCGGGTTTGCATCACGATTGAATGAAGAATCAACCGCAACAGCTCTCACCCAAACCCAACCATCGGCGACATTGCCGAGTGTTGGCCAGGTGATCGGGAAAGTGCCTTGGCTGCTCGATGAGTCGATCGGCATCCAGGTAGATCCGCCGTCTTCCATATATTCATAGACGACTTTTCTGAGCTGGTAGCCGTTGAGGGCGGCAGCCGTCAGGCTGACGTTACCCCATACGTACTGTTCCCAGGTGAGGCTGGAAATCAGCGCCTGATTAGGATCGACGTCGAGAATCGTGATTGCGATTGTATCGGCTACGAACGCTCTGTTGAGACTGTCTTCCTTCTGGACAACCAGAGAGCTGCCACCGTAGAAGTTGTTTTCGACGTTTGCGTCCGTGTAGATGCCGAGATCGTACGGGTTAAAGGTGGCTTCGTACCACGGCTCCGGTCCAACCTGAGCCAGAGGAGTCAGCGTGCCGGAGTTCAACCAGTAGTAGTTAACTCTGGTGACCTCAAAAGAGTCGGCCATTGGGATGGTCTGCGACCAAACCGTCATGTCCTCTCTTGCCTGTGCGAACACCGAACCCGCACCCATCAACTTCGTCGACGGTGTGTAGAAGGTGACTCCACCAGACTCGAATTGCCTGAAGGCAAAGTCGGCCGGTGAGTTGTCAACCATCCAGGTGCCGTCTGAGTTGACGTTCAGGGCATCAAATGTGTTGTCATCCGGGAAGCCATCTGCGTCATAGTCCCACATAACATTGCCGGTTATGTCGGTGGCTATTACGCGGAAATCATTGTAGATATCCGACAGAGTGGCTGTATTGAAGTTGTACCATACATACACGCCTTCATCAGTCGCCGGACCCATCGTACCGATCAAAGTCCAGTTCGTGAAGATGTCCGGATTCCAGCTCGGCTTCGTATAGAGCTTAAGCGACGCGAAGTCATTGTAGCTCTCCTGAATCTCAGCGTAGAAGTCGACCACTCCGGCCAACATGCTGACGCCGTTGATCGAAGCGGCGTTCGGACAGGTAAGCATAATGTCCGTAGCCGTCGAATCGAGCTGAACCGTGATTACCGGTGTGTATGAAGTATTCTGAACATCATCATAGAACTTCGCACGCAGGTAGACAATTGCGTCGCCCGCGAATGCGCGGTTATCCCACGATGCAGTGTAGACGCCTGAGACCGGAACGGTCTGGACATCAAACACGCTGTAGGCAGCATCGTATTCGAGCGAATGCTCAAAGTCGACACGTGTCACCGACGAAGGATCATAGGAGTTCGGATTCACCATCGCCGTGACAAACAGTGGCTGTAGTGCACTGTTCATGCGGCGAACTCTCTGGCCGTCGACCGGAGCGGTGATCATACCCCACGCTGCATCTTCATCAGGTGTGCAAACTTCGAACATTACCCAGCCGATCTTGCCATCGGAACGGGTTACCTTGACGGTGACGTCTTCGGTGCCCTTCGGGAAGTTCGTGCAATCGAGGTTGAACGTGTAAGGCATCGTAGTGACGGCCTCGTCGTAGAACACTCTGTTCGCCCAGCTTGTGTCATCGACGGTCACGGAGACGATAAACTCTTCGCCTGCGATGAAGTCGGTCACGTCAATCTCTACCACGTTGTTCGCGTCACGAGTGACGTTATAGCCGCAGGTGCTCTGTGGTGACACGGTGTCATTCACGTCAAGCACCACAACCGGCAGACCTGTGTAGAACCAAGTGAAACTGTAGGCTCCACACGCGATATATCCGGCAGGAGCTGTTGTCACATTTCCTACGTCATCAACCGCAGCAATTGCGAACTCGTATGTATCGTCAGCGGTCGCACCCGGGAATGCTCCAAGCATCAAAGCGTTGGTAACAGTCATGGTGAACTGCTGTCCGCCACCTACCTGGGTCATTCCGCCGAGCGAAATCCATGCGCCCGGAGTGCCGGTTCCAAGATCGGCATCGCGAACGAAGAGAGTCGCTCCATTAATATCAGGATCGGGTGACTCTGCCACGACCGTCATCGGATTCGTGATTCCGTACATTCCGCCTGACGCCGGGAAGTTGATGCAAGCCGTTGGAGCTTCGCAATCAGCTACCTGAGAAACGCGCGTGAAATTCCACTCGCGGTTGTTAGCGTCATCGATTGTACGAACCACGAATTGATATGTCGTTCCGTGAGTCAGAATGACCGTACCATCGGTTGTCCAGGAAGTGGTCGTGGAGGAACCGACTGCTGAAGTCGTATCAGCAGCATCCCACACGCCGTCGCCGCCGTCCCAGAAGACCAGGTAAAGCGAGTCATCGGGATTGCCTGCAGTCCAACTCAGGTTGATAGCGCAGGCACCCTGCGACGGAGTCAAGGCGGTTACTGGCAGAGGTGATCTGGTGTCGACCGGGAAAATGATCACGCTGCTTGTAGCAACGGTGGTATTACCGGCGTCATCTTCCAGAGTCGCTTCGACCGTGTGCAGACTGGCCGCAGTGTCCACGCCGAACGCGCCGCCATCGGCGACTGTCCAGGTGTAGGAGTACTCACCGGTTACGAGAGTGTCCTCCACGCACTGCGTCTGACTTCCGCCAAGACCGGACATAAACAGATCCAACATGACCTCACAGGTCGCAATCAGATCCGGGGTGGTTGAAGCATCAAGCGTAAACTTAACTTCGTCTCCGATATTGATAACATTGTTGGAGTCGAGATCAAGATTACGAGTGTATGTGAAGCTCACTGGAGCCGCAGGCGGCTGATTGTCAATTGCGAAGTGAGCCACATTAGAATCTACATTCCAGTTACACGCATTATCCCATGCCCATACCCAGAAACGTGATCCTGAAGAGTCAGCTATAAGATCAAGCGCTCCGGCGGTAAGTACCTTCTGGGCAGTGAATCGACGATCGCCCGAGGCGTCATCGAGAGTTGTCCAGCCGGCATAACCCCAATTCGTGAGATCTGCCTGAACCGTAATAACCTCGCCGTATGCGTTGCCGGTCATGTATGCGTAGATTTGAACGGTGTCTCCGACAGCAGCGATGCCGTCGCCATTCCCATCTCCGACCAAACTGACCCATACCGAGTCGCCATCGAATACCGGCTTCTGGTTGTCGATTGCGAATGGGACCAGAAGTGAATCCGTTAACTGGTTGCCTGCCATGTCTTCCACTTTGACAACCAGGTACCAGAATCCGGCGGCAACATCCAAAGCGGGTGTTATTGACGCCTCCGGAAGTTTCCATCCGAGAGTCATGGCCGAGTCAGAACCGGATACAAGTGTATCGGTGAATACCTGAGCCGACCCGCCTCCAAACACCTGTATGGAAGCGTAGGCTTTGTATGTCTCGAACTCGCCTACCGTATCCCATGCGGTAATGAATATCGAGTCACCAAGGTTCACTATTCCGTTACCGCCGCAACTGTCATTGTCAGCAGCGAGTGCGAAATTGATCGTCAACTCTGGCGGCTTCGTATCGAAAACCAGCACGCGGCCATCACCGACATAGCCGGTACTGGTCTCGGTGGTGTGCGGCCAGGTTCCACCAGAATTGTATCTCAACGTGTCGGTCACTCCAGTCGGAGCGACTCCGGCGTTTGCCAGAGTGATACCATTCTGGAAGATCTTCAAACCGGCATACTCGTCATTCCAGGTCGCATCGACCATTGCTGAGTCAATGTCCACCGAGAAGTAATAGTAGACGGTGTCGCCTGCTGGAATCGTGTCATGAAGACCGGTGAATTGCAGCAGTGTATTTTCTGAGAAGGAGCTAGACGCGCCTATATTCAGGATTTCCGCTATCTTCGTGGCGCCAGCGTGTGTAACATTGGCGTCGCGATAAAGATAGATGTTCTCGAACATGTACGGCTCGTCATTGAACGAGGCAATCGTAATGGCTTCGAGAGTATCCTGAGAAGCTTCCAGGTTTGCAATGTGAAACTTGAAAGCCCTGGCTCCGTTGGTCCTTGCCGACACCGTGTGGATTGTGTCCAAGACAATAGCATCGGTATAGGCGGAGTCAAGATCCGTGTCGACGTGGTACGGGTGCATCAGTTGCACCGTCGTACTTGCCGAGCCGGAGAATGTAGTCACTACTATTCCAGCCGACAGGTCGTCGCCATTTCCTCCTCCGAGCGAAAGGTCCCCCTGCGCCCAGGCGGTGCTTGTAAGCATCAACCCGGCCACAAGGAGTAAGAATAAGTTGCGAACGTGTTTCATTCGACAACCCCCTGCAGTAGGTTGGAAGGTTACTGTTTTTGTTTCCATGTTTGGGTTTTCGTTCATAGGCTGAGGGCCTACCTCCTTTCCACTTGTTTTTGTTGGTTCACTATACACTTACTTCTCTATATTTCACAATCTCGTTACAAAAAGTGAATGCACTGACGTCAATTTTCCGCAGTGCTGCCACGGCATCAATATCTGTACCTAACCAGAGGACAATATTTCCTTCATAAGCATTGCGCGTTTGGGAAGATAATAATTAAACTGGAACCAGTAGGTTCTCTTCCCTGAGCGATAGGTCTAATCCCTTACAGACGCAAATAACTCAACCGGGCAAGGTGGTGTAACTCACACTCCCCGTACGTTGAGTTCGCTGGTCGTTGTCCCTATCTCTGTATAGCCAAAAAGCCTAACAACCTGTATATTATCGGACATGTCAAACATGCCTCTTAACAATCCGACAAATTTATCGGCGCAAATAAAGAACAACACTGTACAAAAATCAAGTTCTTTTTTCCAAAGGCGGATCACCATTTCATACATTTGCGCCCTAAATCGTCGGCATACTATCAAGTTGTTGAATTTTTGTCAAGTAATAATTTGCGAACCTTTCAGTTACACAACATAGTTAAAGCATTCTTCACACTTCAGACTATCAACTGCTTGTGCCGCACATGATCCGGCCTGATACCAGAACTAGGCCCCCCTTGTTTTACAACTGAACGCTTGCGGAAACGGTGTGTTTCAAATGCCCTCATACTGCTCGACCTATTTCAATACGACAAAGTCAATTAGTCTATCGGCATACTGTTTCATTTATTTAGTTTCAATCTGCAACGCGATCTGGCCCAATATCGGAATTTCATCCTTATCTGACTCTGATCTTCCCACTCTGCCTCTCCAGAACCCGAACTGTGTGCTATTCTTCGCCCTTCTTCTTGCGAAGAAGC
Organism: Candidatus Zixiibacteriota bacterium; assembly: GCA_018820315.1. Classification (NCBI taxonomy): domain Bacteria; kingdom Pseudomonadati; phylum Candidatus Zixiibacteriota; species Candidatus Zixiibacteriota bacterium. The sequence continues at coordinate 55,181 of JAHJOQ010000053.1, forward strand.
GATATCTTGAGAAGGGGAGGAGTCACCAGCGTTGTCACTATGACCATAATGACCACAGCCGAATATGTCGAGGCTGATACTATGGCCACACCCGCGAGGGTCAAACCAGCGCCTATCTTCGCGAATATCAGACCGACCTCCCCACGAGGGATCATGCCAAGACCGATAGCCAGCTTGTTTGTTCCTTTCTTCCACACACCAAGCGAACAGGCCTGCTTGCCAATTATCGCCGCAATCGTCAGGACCCCAGCAAATCCGAGTATGCTTGGATCTGAGAATGTACGGAGGTCGACCAGTAAACCCATTCTTACAAAGAATATCGGTACCAGGAAGAGGGAGATTGGCTTGATCAAATCCTCAAGGTGATGCTCGCCTCGGTCAGAATATCCCTTGAAATGTACCTCGTCCATCAGAAGACCCGCTGCGAAAGCTCCGACTATTGCCGCGAGCCCTATTTGCTCTGCGAGCCACGCCAATAAGAAGCAGATCGCGAGTGCCAGCGAAAGAAGGACTCCCTTACCTTTCACTCTCAGTGAGAACCTGAATATGTGCGGAACCAGAAGCGAGCCTATGAATAATGCCCCGAGGATAAATGCCACAGCCTTCCCGACTACCAGCAATATCGTGCCGGATCCGACACCGCCGTCGTTGCCTGACGCGGCCGCACTGATTAGTCCGGTAACCACCGAGAGCACCACCAGTCCCATGATATCATCAATCACTGCCGCCCCGAGTATTATCTGCCCCTCCTTGCTCTTGACTTTGCCGATATCGCTCAATACACGTGCTGTGATACCGACCGACGTTGCACAGAGAGTAGCACCGACAAATACGTGAGTATAAATAGACTCCTCCGGAAGGAAGTATACGGCAACACCCCAACCGAGAAAGAATGGCGCTATCACGCCGAGACTCGCCACCGCAAACGCTGTCGTACCGACTGAAAGCATATCTCTGATCTTTGTCTCGAGGCCTACCTCGAATAGGAGTATAATCACCCCGATTTCTGCCAGAACCTCAAGAGATGCGTTGGTTTTGAGAAAATCAAGCCCATGGAAGTTGAACAGTGTCAGATTGCCTATTATAACACCGATCACTAACTCGCCAAGCACCGCGGGCTGTCGAAATCTCTCAAGCACGTCGCCGCCCAGTTTTGCGGTGATAAGGATAACGATGAGAGCGAACAACACCGGAATTGCAACTGACTGCGGATGTCCACCATGTTCGGTCGTCTCAGCGTGCGCAGCCGCCTTCTCGGGTGCAGGTTCCGTATGTTCAGAGACTGGCATGCTGTGTGGAGCAGTTTGCGCGGAGTCTCCGATGTGACCGGTGGAATCATGCAAAGTATCATTCTGTTGCGGGTATCCAAGGACGCCTGACCAGCCAGCTGCGAAGATGCAGGTCACGGCTACCAGTGTGATGACGATTGCTCTCTTCATCTGAGACCTTTCTGCAGTATTATGTCAGTCAATGTTATTGCAATCAGAATTCGCCTAAACAACCAAATATGCTTTCAAACGCAAGTTTTTTTTGACATAGGGCAGGCCGAAACCATCCAGAGTTGCGCGGAGCGCAGGAAATAGTTTCGACTATCATCGCCTTCAATCGATGTCATCGAATATTTTCATGTAACTATTGTAACGTTCCGGAAAAATCGAACCCTCCTTCACAGCCTTCTTGACCGCGCAATCGGGCTCATTCTTGTGGCGACAATCGGAAAATCGGCAACCATGTGACGCCTCGAATATCTCGCTATAAAATTGATCAACACTCCATTTATCAAGCTGCGCGAGTCCGAGCGCGCGCAGTCCCGGCGTGTCTACAACGAATCCACCGAACTCGAGCGGAAACAGCTCAACAACAGTAGTCGTGTGCTTACCCTTACCCGATTTGTCCGATATCTTGCCGGTCCTCAATTTCAGTCCCGGCTGAATCGCATTGAGCAAACTCGATTTGCCCGCGCCAGACTGGCCGACGAAAACCGACTCCTTATCATGCAGTACAGCTCTTAATTCCTCGATGCCGTGCAAACTCGGCGCACTCGTAAAAATCAATTGGATATCAACCGAACGATAGATCTCTTTGGCTCGCTCAATATCCACCGTGTGCTTGAGATCGATCTTGTTTATCACAACCACAGGCGTCATGCCCCCCTGATGCGCTGTAATGACGAATCTATCGATCAGTCGCATCCTGAAAGGGGGGTCCTTCACCGATGCGACAATTATCATCTGATCGATATTCGCCGCGATGATCTGCTCGCGCTCTTTCTTGAGAGTAGTTTTCTTCTTCGCGAAATGCGTTCGCCTCGGAAGGACCTCTGTGATGACACCACTGCGCAGTTCAGATTCCGACGGCGGCAACTCTTCAACGATCACTTTGACATCATCGCCAACGACAACTGGCGACAGTTCGTACTCAGCCTTCTCCTTGACTGACCCCCTCACACTGCATAATACGATTTCATCGTGAAGCTTGACGTGAAACGTCAGTCCTGCAATCTTTATTACTCGTCCAGTCAAATATGCCTTTCTTCGGTCAAAGCTGGATAGATGTTACACAAAACGGCCTGGCTTGTCAAACTGTTCTATCATTGCCGTGCCGAATCCGATTGCGTCAATCGCTACATATACATATAATCAGGTTCTTGAGATGATCGCGATCTCAGTCAGTGAAGTAGGTCACCTATGAGAAGGCAGCTGTCAAGGGGTATCTCCAGTTTTTTGTCGCCGTCAGGCGATGTATGTTCTGTCGGATCTCAGAAGTCACCTATTCGAGATCATCCGGCCAGCGGCTGAATGTCCCACGATACTGTTC